>JBFZCA010000001.1:0-8340 GCA_041308205.1 Planctomycetota bacterium
GCTCGAGCTTCTTCGCGGCATACTCCTCGTTGCTCAGGATGCCGGCCTTGTGCGCATCCTCGAGCGCCGTGAGCTTCGCCTGGATCTCCGCCCTGCCGGCGGCGGGCTTCGCGTCGCCGCCGGCGGCGTCTTTCGCGCCATCGCGTGCCGGCGCCGCGGCCGGCAACTCGATCGTGAGGCGGATGGATTCCGCGTTCCCCTCGTCCGTGATGCGCAGAATGCCGATGTCCAGGGCGCCCGACTTGCCGGCGAGCGCGTCGTCGGCAGCCTTCTCGGAGTCCACGCCCTTGTCGCCGAGCGCAAGCAGAATGTCGCCCTCCCTCAGGCCGGCCTTGGCGCTTGCCGAGCCCTCCTCGACGTTCGTGACCACGACCCCGATCCGGCGTCCGGTCGCCCGCTGCATCGCATCGAGGTCCTCGGGCGCAAGCGGTATCACGGTGAGGCCGATACCCTTGGCCGTCGGCGCGGCGTCGCCGGCACACACCGGAACGGAGAACGCGGCAGCGAACAGCGACAGCACCAGAGCGCAGCGCAATGAACTCGGCATGGAACTCGTCTCCCTGCGGCCACGGGCCGACATGGCCAACATAGCACACCATCGATAGGCGAGGCAACGGCCGTCGATGCGCGCAGGCGGACGGCAGCGCCGGCCGCGGCCCGAGCCGATCGTCTCTTCGGTCGGTCTCCGGCAGGGACAGGCGCCGGAATTACAGGCGCTTTTCCTTGACTCCGACGTTTTCCGCCGCACGATGATGGATCGTATGCCGACCGATGACATGCCCGGCGCCATCGCGCCGAAGAAGAGACGCCGGCGGAGGTGGATCCTCGGAGGGGGAGCCGTGTTCCTCCTCGCGCTCGGGCTCCTCGTTGTCTTCCTGCCCGCCATCCTTTCGATCGGCTTCCTGCGGGACCGGATCGCGGGAGCGGTGGGAGCACGGCTGGGCACGAAGGTCGAGATCCGATCGGCCGCCTTCTCCTGGTTCGGAGACCAGGAGGTCCGCGAGCTCCGCGTGGCGTCGCCGGCGCCGGACGAGGCGAGCGAGGACCTCGTGCGCGTCCCGAGGGCCGTGATCGGGCTCGGGCTGCTTGACCTCCTCGCGTCGAAGAACGTCCTTCGCCTCGAGGTCGACGAGCCGATCGTCCGGCTCTCGAGGAACGCCGGCGGACGATTCAACTTCGACGGCCTCGGCGGCGAACGCAAGGAGGCGCGGCCGCCGAGAAGGGCGGCGCCGGCCGACGATGGCGCGTCCTCCGGCGGCTCTTCCGCCGGAGGCCGGGGCTTCTCGCGCGAGATCCGCATCGTGGTCCGGCAGGGGCTCGTGACGTACAAGGACGCGGCGCTCGGCACGGCATCCAGCGTCGAGGGCATCGAGGCCGTGATCGATGTGAAGGGCGCCGAGGCCCGCATCGAGGCGAGCGGCGTCGTTCGCGAGGAAGGCGGCGCGCCGGGCGGCTTCCGCGTCGATGCCGTCGCCGCGGGCCTCGCGGATCCCGATGCGGAACCATCGGTCTCGGCGCGCGCGGAGGTCAAGGATCTCGACCTCCGACCGTACCGCGCCCTTGTCGCAAGGCTCGCCGGCGTGGGCGTGCCCGAGCAGCCGCTCGGAGGGCGATTCGATGTTGCGTCGCGGGAGGAGGGGCTCGATCTCTCCGCCGACCTCGACGCGGGCTTCGGGAAGCTGGAGCGCGTCGTCTGCAAGGTGCCGAGGAAAGGGGGCGGAGGCGATGCGGCGCTCGATCTCGCCTGGTCCTTCGATCTGCCCGGAGCCTTCGACTTCATCAAACCTCGGGCGGCCGCGCCGGAAGGCGCTCGCGCCGGAGGAAGCGCGGCCGGAACGCTCGCGGTGACGGCGCCCCTGTCGCTCGAGGACCTTTCCGCGAAGGGCCTCGCCGGGACGCAATTCGAAGTGCGGCTCGACGGGAACGTCCGGGACCTCGACCTCCTCTGGCCGCGCGCGCAGGCGACCTCCGCCGGCGAGCCCATCCATCTCTCGCAGAAAGAGCTCTCGCTCGCTGTTCTGGCCTCGGCGGAAATCGGCGCCGGGACCCTCGTCGTCAAAAACGCGCGCGTCGCGGGACAAGGGATCAACGCCGCGATCTCGGGCTCGCTGCGCTCGCGATCTGCAACGCCTGCGGCCGCGGGCGCAGGAAGCGCGACGCGGCGCGCCGTGGACCTCAGCCTGTCCGCCGAGGCCGCCGTGCCGGAGATCATCGCCCTCCTCGGAGCCGCCCTCCCGCCGCGCGTCGAGATCGCGCCGGAATCCGTCGTCCGCATCTCTGAGCTGTCTCTTCACGGCGAGGTCGGAGGCGACATCTCGGGCCTGCCGGCGTGGAA
Organism: Planctomycetota bacterium; assembly: GCA_041308205.1. Lineage (GTDB taxonomy): Bacteria > Planctomycetota > UBA8108 > UBA8890 > UBA8898 > UBA8898. The sequence goes on from JBFZCA010000001.1 coordinate 2,336, forward strand.
CGGGAAGGGAAGGATGGAGGCGAGGGGCCCGGTCAAGTACGGCGGCGTCGCGGTCGCCGGTCTCTCGAGCGGTTTCCGGATCGAAGAAGGCGTCCTCGAGTTCCCGGGGCTCGTCTGCGGCGTGAACGGCGGCGAGGTCCGCGCCGAGGCGCTCTCGCTCCGCCTCGGAGAGGCGCCGACGTACCGAGCCGTCCTCCGGGCCGAGAGAGTCGCCGCGCATTACGACATGGCGCCGCTCCTCGCCTACGTGCTCCCGTTCATCGGCGCCGAGGAGAGGGAGGCCGCGCTCTCGGGCACGATCGGCTCGACGCTCGAGATTCAGGGAGAAGGCTTCGGTCTGGAGAGCCTCCGGAATAGCCTCTCGGGCAGCGGGTCGATCCGCGTCGTCGAGGGGCGGATCACGGCATCGCCCTTCTTCCGGGAGCTCGCGTCGCTTCTGCGCTCCGACCTGCGCGATGTGACGTTCCGGGAGATCGGTTCCGACTTCAAGATCGGTGCGGGGAAGGTCTCATCGAGGAACGTCTTTCTGGAGGCGCGGGAGGGAAGCAAGCTCCGCAACCTTGGGCTCGAAGGCACAACGACCTTCGACGGAGAGATCGACTACGGCGTGAATCTCTCGAGCCTCAAGGAGACCGTCGGCGACAAGAGGGCGCGCCGGATCCTCGACTACGCCGAGAAGCTGTTCGGAGGAGGCATGTTTCCTCTGAGGCTCCGGGGGACGACGGCGAAGCCGAAGCTCTCGCTTGAGCCGGGAATCGGAGGCCTCGACCTCGAAGGGATCCTGGAGGGCCGGATCCCCCTTCCCGAATCCTCGCAGAACGCTCCGGAGAAGGAGCAGCCCGCCCAGGAGAAGCCTCGCGACCGCCGCCAGGATCGGCGCGAGGAGATCGAGAAGGGAATCCAGGACATCCTGGATCTCCTGAAGAAGCGATAGATATCCGGGGACAGCATCGATATCCGGGGACGGTCGCCGATTCCCCGCAGGGAAATCGGCGACCGTCCCCGGACGGACCCCGGGATCGCGCCGCGGCATTGGATCCGTTTCGACGGTCGCATAGAATGGGCGGCGGCCCCAGGGAAGAGGAGATCACATGCGAATTGCCTGCGTTCTCGTCCTGTGCACCGTCGCGTTCGCGGACGCAGCGCCGGCCGGCGACGCCGCGTTCGAATGGCCGGCGGCGACCGCCGAGCAGAAGCCGTGGACCTACTGGTGGTGGATGGGGAGCGCCGTCGAGGCGGCGGAGCTTTCCGCCGTGCTCGAGATCTACGGGAAATCCGGGCTCGGCGGCGTCCACATCATCCCGATCTACGGGGTCAAGGGCTTCGAGGATCGGTGCATTCCGTACTTGAGCCCGGCGTGGATGGAGGCGCTCCGCCTGACGGTCGAAGCCGCGGGCCGCGCCGGCATGGGCGTCGACATGACGACGGGAACGGGCTGGCCGTTCGGCGGCCCCAACGTCACGCCCGAGCATGCCGCCTGCAAGGTCGTGATCAAGCGCTACACCCTGGGTGTGGGCGAGCGCCTCTCGGAGAAGCTCCCCGCGGGCGGAATCGAGGCCGTGATGGCCTTCCCCGAGTCGGGCGAGCCCCTCGACCTGACGAAAGAGGTCGAGGGCGGCGGCACCCTGGGGTGGACTCCTCCCGCGGGAAAGTGGAGCCTCTGCGTCGTCTCGACGGCCGGGACGGGACAGAACGTCAAGCGCGCCGCGCCCGGGGCCGAGGGGAAGGTCGTCGACCCGTTCTCGCGCAAGGCGCTCGACGCCTATCTGGAACGCTTCGACAAGGCGTTTGCCGGCTACCGGGGCCGCCCGCCCCGTGCCCAGTACCACGATTCCTACGAGTACTACGGCGCCGACTGGGCGCCGGGATTCCTCGACGCGTTTCGAGCGCGCCGCGGATACGACCTGCGGCCGCTTCTCCCGGCCTTCCTCGGCCAGGGCCCCGAGGACACCGTTGCGCGCGTCAAGGCCGACTATCGCGCGACGATCGCCGATCTCATCCTCGAGGACTTCATCGAGCCCTGGGTCGGCTGGTCGCACGCCAAGGGATGCCTGACACGGAACCAGGCGCACGGCTCGCCTGGAAACATCCTCGACCTCTACGCGGCGAGCGACATTCCCGAGACCGAGATCTTCGGGCCGAGCGGCTTCCCGATTCCCGGCCTGCGCGCCGACCCGACGTTCAAGAACGAGCCGCCCGATCCGCTGATGCTCAAGTTCTCGTCGTCGGCCGCCCACGTCGCCGGGAAACGGCTCGTGTCGTCCGAGACGTGCACGTGGCTCGCCGAGCACTTCACGGTTTCGCTCGCCCAGGCGAAGCCCGAGATCGATCAGCTCCTCGCGAGCGGGATCAACCACGTCTTCTTCCACGGGACGACGTACTCGCCGCGAAGCGAGCCGTGGCCGGGCTGGCTCTTCTACGCCTCGACGAACTTCGGTCCGACGAGCGTCTTCTATCGCGACTTCCCCGAGCTCGCCGCGTACATAGCGCGCTGCCAATCGATCCTCCAGTCGGGGGAGCCCGACAACGACATCCTCCTCTACTTCCCGATCCACGACGTCTGGCACTCGCCCGCCGGCATGCTCGCGAGCTTCGGCGTCCACAATCTCGGGCAATGGCTTCACGGGACGGCCTTCCATCGCGTCGCGCGCGCGCTCGCCGAACGCGGGTACGCGTTCGATTATGTTTCCGACCGCATGCTCGCGGGCGCGCGTGCGACGCCCGAAGGGATCCGGACTCCCGGCGGCGCCTACCGCGCCGTCCTCGTCCCCGCGTGCCGCTCCATCCCGGTCGAGACGTTCGAGCGGCTCATTGCGCTCGCGCGGGGCGGCGCGACGGTCATCTTCGAGGAAGGGCTCCCGCGCGATGTTCCCGGCCTCGGAGGGCTCGAGGAGCGGAGAACGCGCCTCGCCGCGGCGGCCGCCGCGGTCGACCTCGAGGACAATTCGGATTCGTGGGGCCGGCACGCCGCTGTCGGCGCGGGCCGTGTGCTCGCCGGGAAGGACATCGATGCGATGCTCGGGAGCGCCGGCGCGCGGCGCGAGCCCATCGCGGCTGCGGGCATCAGGTTCATTCGCCGCACGCACGGGGAAGGGCATCACTATTTTCTCGCGAACCTCGGCGCGAAGACCGTCGAGGGATGGGTGCCGCTCGGCGTGGCCGCGCGTTCCGCGGTGCTGATGGACCCGCGTTTCCCGGACGGCAACGGCACGGCCGCGCTGCGACACGACCGCGCGGGAAGACCGGCGATCTACGTCCGGCTCGCGCCCGGCGAATCGCGCATCGTCCGCACGTTCGCGACGCGGCAGGTTGCGGGCGCTCCCTGGCGCCACGTGCGCGAAGACGCCGCCGCGCCGGTCGATGTCGCCGGCCCCTGGCGCGTGTCCTTCATCGACGGCGGGCCGCGGCTGCCGGCGCCCTTCGAGACGACGAGGCTCGCCTCGTGGAGCGCGCTCGGCGGGCCCGACGCGGCGGTGTTTGCCGGAACGGCGCGCTACACGGCGGCGTTCGCCCGGCCGCCCGATGGCGCCGGCCGGGAGTGGATCCTCGATCTCGGGCGCGTCGGCGAAAGCGCGCGCGTGCGCGTGAACGGCCGCGAGGTCGGCGCCCTGTGGAGCCTTCCCTTCAAGATCCCGATCGGCGACTTCCTCACGGCCGGGGAGAATACCCTCGAGATCGAGGTGACGAATCTCGGCGCCAACCGGATCGCCGACATGGATCGCCGCCGCGTCCCGTGGAAGAAGTTCTACGACGCGAACATAGTCAATATCCAGTACAAGCCCTTCGACGCGTCGGCGTGGCCCGACGTTCCCTCGGGGCTGCTCGGTCCCGTCCGGCTCCTCCCGGCGACGGTCGTCGATCACGCGGCGTTGCCCGAGGGCGAGGCGGGCGAGAGGATCGACGAGCTCGTCGCGCTCGGGGCGGGCTGGCGCGCCGAGGTCATCGCCAGGGTCGACCAGAGCTACGTCGGGTGGGATGTGGAGATCGGCGATGCCGACAACGACGGCGCGAACGAGGTGCTCGCGACGGGATGTCCCGCGAGCAGGCTCTACCTCTGGAAGAAGAAGGACGGCGCGTGGCAGACGCGGCTCCTCGCAGAGGACTTGGCCCGACGAGGGCCGAAGCCGGGAATGGGCCTCGCCGTGCGCGTCGTCGATCTCGACGGCGACGGCAAGAACGAGGTCGTCGCCGGCACGGGGCAGGAAGCGGCGGAGCCGGCCTACCTCCACGTGCTTGCAACCGATGGGACGCGCGTGACGCGCGAGCGCTCGAGCCGGCCCTTCCAGCAGGGGAGCGCCTACACCCACAACTTCGGCATCGCCGACATCGATGGCGACGGCGTCAAGGAAATCGTCGCGGCCTACTGCGGGAGCGGCGAGGTCGTGCGCTACGATGTCGAGAAGGGCCTCGGGGCGATCGCGCGCCGGACGATCTTCCAGTGCGCCGGCTCGGGCGAGGACACCTGCATCGCCGACGTCGACAACGACGGCGCGGTCGAGTGCATCATCTGCGACTCGTACCGCGACGACAGGGCCGCCGTCCGCATCTTCGAGTTCGACCCGAAGGGCGAGCTCGTCGTCCCGTGCCGGATCGCCATCGAGGGATTCGATGGTCTCCGCTGCTTCGATTGCGCGGCCGAGGTGGGAGACGTCGACAACGATGGGAGGAACGAGCTCATCGTCGGCTGGAATCGCACGCGCGGCGAGGCGAAGGGGACCATCCTCGGCTACCGCGTCGACGAAGGCGGCGCGACAATCGTCCACACCTTTGCGCGCGAGGACTCGCGCCTCGACCTCGGCTTCTTCGAGAAGATGATGTGCATCGCCGACGCCGACAACGACGGCGACCGGGAGCTCATCGTCTCGACGCGCGGCGAGCGGCAGTGGGGCGGCGCGGGGCTCGGCAACATCTTCATGTTCGAAGCGGCCGCAAGCGGCGAGATCACGACGACCTTGCTCGCCGACTTCGCGGCGGTGACCGTCGATGCGTCCTGGATCGCCGTCGGCGATGCCGACAACGACGGGAAGAACGAGATCGTCGCCGCGACGGGCGCGGGCCACCGGGAGAAGCCCGGCGTCTCCTACGTGATCCTGATCGAGAAGGAGGAGCCGCAGGGCGGATAGGAGGCGCGGGACGGGCGGCGCAATCCGCCGGCGCGGCAGCGCGCAACGCCGCCGCACGCTACATGTCGGGTCTCCATTCCCGCGCACCGTGGACGACGCCGCCTCGGGCACTGAACGGACGGGGCCCTCGGCGCAGTCATAGCGGGATCGTCGTCCCCAACCCCAGCTTCCGGGCGTTGTCGAGGGCCGCCGCGGCCGCCGCCAGATCCTGGATGGCCACGCCGACTGACTTGAAGAAGGTGATCTCGTCGTCTGCGCACCGGCCCGGCCGGCGTCCGCCGGCGATCTCGCCCAGCTCGGCGGCGATGCATTCGGGGGAACAGCGTCCCTGCCGGATCGGCACGAGAATGTCGCCGGCCTCCGACAGCGCCGACTCGCGATGGTCCACGACGACCCGGGCGCGCAGCACCGTTTCCGCCGGCACTTCCTGGACATCCGGGCGGTACGAGCCCACGGCGTTGATGTGGACGCCCGCCTTCAGGTCGGCATCGGCGAAGACGGGCGAGGAGGCGGACGTCGCCGTGCAGATGATGTCTGCCGAGCGCACTGCGCTCGCCGCGGTCGCCGCGGCCTTCACCGCAACCCCGGTCGAGGCGCTCATCTCGTGCGCGTAGACCTCGGCGGCGTGCGAGTCGATGTCGAAGACCCAGGCCTCGCGAATGGCCCGGACCGCGCAGACGGCTTCAAGCTGAGTGCGCCCCTGCACTCCGGCGCCGAGGATCGCCGCGGTCGAGGCATCCCGGCGCGCCAGGAGATCGGTTGCCGCGCCCGAGGCGGCGCCGGTGCGGATCGCGGTGAGGGATGCGCCGTCAAGAACGGCCAGCGGACTCCCGTCGTCGCCGTTCAGCAGGATGACCAGGGCCTGGATGCGCGGCAGTCCGA
>JBFZCA010000002.1:0-2535 GCA_041308205.1 Planctomycetota bacterium
CCGCCTACGCCAAGGCGGCCGCGCGGCCCGAGGCCGTGAAGTTCTTCCAGGCGGTGAAGCTGATCGAGACGAATCTCGCGACCGGGTGGCGTCCCGGCCTCGCCGCGCTCGCGGGGCGCGGCCTGACGCTGGCCGTGACGGCGGCGGGCAACCTCGTCGTCATCGATGGCAGCGATCCGACGATGCTCGGGCGCCTCAACGAGACCGTCGTCAATCTCGCGAAGCTCGACGCGGTCGGAAAGGGCGCGCCCGACCGCGTGTCCTCGCGACAGGTCCACGGCGTCGCGACGTGGAGCTTCGGGCCGGAGGAGGCGCACGCATGCATCGGCACGCGGCTCCTTCTCTCGAACCGGCCGGCGATGCTCGAGGCGGCGCTCGCGCCGCGCGGCGCGTCCGATGCGCCCGTTCTCGCCGACCTTCCCGCCTACAAGGAAGCGCGCGCGGCGGCCGGCGCGAACGCGAGCGGCACGGTGTTCGTCAACCTGGAGCTCCTCAAGCAGAATCCCGATGTGCAGCAGGGGCTCATGCGCCCCCAGGAGCCGCTCGGAGCGCTCCTGTTCTCGGCCGCGACCGAGGCGCTCAAGGGCTCGCGTTGGCTCGCGTTCGGCATCGACGCCCGCGGTTCCGCGCTGTCGGTCCGCGCAGCGGTGGACGGCGCGACGGCGACGCCGGAAGGCCTCGCGGGCTTCACGTGGCCCGGCGCGGCCGGCGAGGGGCTGCTGCCCAACCTCGCCGTGCCCCGCAGGCTCGCCGCCTTCAGCCTGTACCGCGATCTCGCGCGCTTCTACCGCGCCAAGGACGAGCTCTTCCCCGAGCGGACGTCGGGCATCATCTTCTTCGAGAACATGATGGGCATCTTCTTCACCGGACGGAACTGCGCCGACGAGGTGCTGGCCCAGACGCGGCCCGAGACGCGGATCGTGGTCGCCGCGCAGGCCTACGACGAGACGGTCGGGACGCCGGCCGTGCAGATCCCCGCCTTCGCGGCGGTGTTCCGCCTGAAAGACGCCGCGAAGTTCGGCATCGTCGCCGAGGAGGGATGGCAGAAGGCGCTCGGGCTCATCAACTTCACGCGCGGCCAGGACGCCCAGCCCGGCCTGCTCATCGACAAGCCCGTGCACGGCGGCATCAAGTTCACGAGCGCGCTCTTCGCGCCGCCCTCCGATGGCGCGAAGGAGGCCCTGCCCCTGCGCTTCAACTTCTCGCCGTCGCTCGCGTGCGCCGGGGACTATCTCATCATGAGCTCGACCGAGGGCCTGGCGCGCAACCTGATCGATGCGGTCGGCAAGGAGCGCGCGGCGCCGCCCGCGCCGGACGCCGGCGCGAACACGCTCCTGGAGATCGACGGCGCCGGGCTCGGCTCGATTCTCGACGCCAACCGCGACAATCTCATCCGGCAGAACATGATCAACGAGGGACGGACGCGCGAGGAGGCCGAGGACGCCATCGGTTTTCTCCTGGGTCTCGTGCGATACCTCGACCGCGCGCGGCTCGCGGTCACGCGGGCGGGCGCGCGGCCCGCGGCGAGTCTCGACGTCGTGCTCTCGGCCGAGTAGCGCGGGCGTTCTGGGGAGGGACGGACATGCGCAGCGCACAGGCGAATCGATCGCCGATCGGTGTGACCGCCGCCGGCGGAGTCGACCCCGACTGGGCATGGGCTCCGTACGCCCCCGATGCCGAGCGTCCCTGGGACCTGCGCCTTGCCGGCCACCTCCTGCGCCGCGCGGGATTCGGGGCAACGTGGGCGGAGCTCGAACGGGCGGTCGCCGAGGGGCCGGGAAAGACCGTCGATCGCCTGCTTGTCCCGCCGCCCGGGATCGAGGCCTTCGGCGCCGCGTACGACAAAGAGGAGGCATCGGCCGGGGACTCGGATTCGTCCGACTCGCTGCGCGCGTGGTGGCTCCACCGGATGCTCGCGACGCCGTATCCGCTGCTCGAGGCGATGACGCTCTTCTGGCACGGGTACTTCGGCGTTTCCAACGCGCGCGTCAAGAGCGCGGCCCTGATGCGGCGGCACCTGGGCCTCCTGCGATCGCACGCCCTGGGGCGGTTCGATGCGCTCCTCGGAGCGGCGGTGCGCGACCCGGCGCTGCTCCTCTCTCTCGAGGCCGGGGCCCAGAGGAAGGCGCAGCCCGCGAACGACTTCGCGCGCGCGTTCCTGGAAGACTACACGGTCGGCGCCGGGAGCTTCGCCGAGAAGGATGTCGCCGAGACGGCGCGGGCCTTCGCCGGCTTCTTCGTCGAGCACGGGGAGCTCAGGGTGATCGAGCGCGAGCGCGACGGCGCCCCGAAGACGATTCTCGGCCGGACGGGCGCGTGGAATGCCGATGACGCCGTGCGCATCGCGCTCGAGGCGCAGGCGACGCCGCGCCGTGTCGTGCGCGCGCTCTTCCGCCGGTTCATCGCGGAGACCGAGGAGCCGAGCAATGCGCTGCTCGCGCCGCTCGCCGCCGCCTTCGGGCGCGATTTCGCCATCGCGCCCGTGCTCGATCGCATGCTGCGCTCCAATCTCTTCTTCTCGCGCGCGGCGTCATC
>JBFZCA010000003.1:0-31086 GCA_041308205.1 Planctomycetota bacterium
GGCAGCATCGTCCACCTCGCGCCGGCCACGACCTACGAGGTCCGGCTCGCGCTCGACGGAACGGACACGACGGCGAACCTGACGGCCGCGACCTGGAGCGAGGAATTTCCGGCCGGCGAGACCCTCCGCGCAAGCGACCGCGAGACGCCTCTCGCCGTGACCGAGTCCGGCACGCCGGCGGCCTGGCGCGTCTACGACGGCCGGGGAGCGGCCATCGACGTGCGCCACCGGCACGATGCCTGCATCACGATCGACGCCTCCCACGTGATCATCCGCGGCTTCACGCTCCGGGGCGCCGGCGCCGACGAGCCTCTCTCCGGAGGAACCATCGGCGCGATCCGGATCGATGGCGGGCACGACATCGTCATCGAGGATTGCAACATCTCCGGCTGGGGCCGGCGCAATCCCGAGACCGGCTTCGGCGTCAACTACGACGCGGCCATCTACTCGCACAGCGCCACGCTGGAGCGCCTCATCGTCCAGCGCTGCAAGCTCCACCATCCCGCCCGGGACTGCAGCACGTGGCACGAGCCCGTCTATCCCACGCACACGGCGGGCCCGCAGTGCATCACGATGTTCAACACCGCGGGGAACCACGTCATCCGCTACAACGAGTGCTGGAGCGACCTCGAGCACATGTACAACGACGGCATCGGCGGCGGCAGCAACGGGAGCTTCAAGGGCGCGCCCGGCCCCGACTCGGACATCTACGGGAATCTCGTCAGCCACTGCTGGGACGATGGCATCGAGGTGGAAGGCGGCAGCCGCAACGTGCGGATCTGGAACAACTACGTCACGCAGTGCATGATGATGATCGGCAATGCGGCGGGGTCGATCGGACCGCTCTACATCTGGCGCAACGTCGTCGCGCGGAGCCAAACCCAGCCCGGGGCCGGCGGTGGGAACTTCCTCAAGATGGGCTACGCGGGCGGCGAGGAATGGATGACCGGCACGATGTACATTTTCCACAACACGCTCTTCCGGGCGGACGAGTGGCTCCCGACGGGCGGCCTCGGAGGCTCGCGCATCGTCAAGCACACCGTCTCCCGGAACAACATCCTCCACGTGCGCTCGCCGCAGAACTACAGCGCCAGCGATGACAGGCGAAACGCCGACAACGACTTCGACTACGATCTCTTCAACGGCCGCGTTCCGCAATCGCAGGAAGCGCACGGCGTCCGCGGCGAGCCCGTGTACGCGGCAGGCGCCGGGTTCGATCGTGCGACGATGACCGGGCGTTTCCAGCTCGATCCTCGCAGCCCCGGCGCGGGCGCCGGCCGGCCGATCCCGAACTTCAGCGACGGCTACGCCGGCGACGCTCCCGATATCGGCGCGCATCAGCGCGGCAGGCCTCCAATGCGGTTCGGCGTGCGCACGGCGCAACCGTGATGGCGGCAGACGCAGGCCCAGGAGAACCATGAGACGCAACACACCCCTCTCGCTGACGGCGCTGACTCTCGCCCTCGCGCTGGCGAGCGCCGGACTCCCGGCCGCCCGCGCGGCCGCTCCGGCGGCGAAGCCCAACGTCATCTTCATCCTCACCGACGACCAGGGGTGGGGCGATGCGCGCTTCGCGGGGCATCCGTACGTCAAGACGCCGAACCTCGACCGGCTCGCCGCCGAGGGGACGTGGTTCAAGCAGTTCTACGTCGCGGCCACGGTCTGCTCGCCGAGCCGGTGCGCGTTCATGACGTCGCACTGCCCGGCGCGGCACGAGATCCACGGCCACTTCGCCGACCACGCGCTCAACGCCGCGCGCCACATGCCCGACTGGCTGGACCCGAGCACGGTCACGGTCGCGCAGCTTCTGCGCGGGGAGGGCTACGCCACCGCGCATTTCGGGAAGTGGCACCTGGGGAACGGCGCCGGCGCGCCGGCGCCGTGCGAGTACGGCTTCGACGTTTCCCGAGTCGTCAACGGCAACGGGCCGGCCCTCGGCGAGAAGGAGCCGGCGCCGGCCGGCGCCGGGAAGAAGCGCCCCGAGCAGGCAGACCCCTACTTCCGGGCCAAGTCGACCGCGATGATCGTCGACGCAACGATCGAGTTCATCACCGCGCACAAGGACCGCCCGTTCTATGTCAACGCGTGGACGCTGCTCCCGCACGCGCCGCTCAAGCCGACGCCCGAGCAGCTCGCGGTCTACGAGGGGCTCGCGCCGCGCGCGGACGATCCGGCGTTCGGGGCGTGGATGCGGAAGTACCTGGCGGAGGCCAAGGACCTGAAGAGCCAGATGCAGGTCTTCTGCGCATCCCTGACGGACCTCGACACGCAGGTGGGGCGGCTGCTGCGGGCGCTCGATGCGCTCGGGCTTTCCGAGAGAACGATCGTCTTCTTCTCGAGCGACAACGGCCCCGAGGACTATCGCATCGGCAATGCCGCCAACGCGGGCGTGGGCAGCGCCGGGCCGCTCCGGGCCCGCAAGCGCAGCATGTACGAGGGCGGCATCCGCACGTTCGGGCTCGTGCGCTGGCCGGGGCGCGTGGCCCGACGGCGAGGATGTGAGCGACATCTGGCTCGGCAAGCCGCGCGCCCGGCGGACATCGCTTCACTGGGAATGGCTCTTCCGCGTGTGGGGCGAGGAATACCAGCCGCCGATGCTCGCGGTTCGCGACGGCCCGTGGAAGCTCTTCGTGAATCACGACGGCGGCGGCGCCCGGCTTTTCAACATTCCCGAGGACCCGGCCGAGCACCGCGACGTCGCGGCCGAGCATCCGGACGTCGTCGAGGCGCTCGCGGCCAAGGCGCTCGCATGGCAGCAATCGCTGCCGCCGAGCGTGGCGCGCGACGACGCGGCCGCGACGCGCGCGCCGATCGACGGACCGCGCCGGGCCGCGAAGGCGAAGAGCGGCGCGCAGGCGAAACGCTCCGAGACGGCGCGCTGAACCGGGAGGAATTCCTCTCCGTGGGCGCGCGGTGAGGGCAGCCGTATCGGCAGGACGGAACGCACATGCAGGAAGACCGACTCGACAGGCAGCGCTTCGAACCGGCGGCTCCCGAACCCGTCGCCGAGCTCCGGGCCGGGGCGCTCCCGATCTACATCTACCGCAACGCGGAGGACATGGGGCTCGCGACGGCCCTCGCGATCGCGGCGGAGCAGACGCGGCTCGTCGAGACGCACGGCCGGACGAGCCTCATGCTGATGGCGGCGCCGTCGGCCTTCCCCTTCTATCGGGCGTACATTTCCCTGGCGCGCGAGTCGCCGGAGCTCAGGCGCGCGCTGCAGCGCACGCACTTCTTCCAGTTCGATGACTACGCGCTGCCGGCGGACCACCCGGCATCGTTCCGGTTCCTTCTCGCCCGCCACTTCTTCGCGCCGCTCGCCGAGTACACGGACCCCGGCGCGATTCACCTCCTGCCGGCGGACGGCGCCCATCCCGACGCCGCCACCCGCGACTACGGCCGGCTGGTCCTCGATCACGGGCCGGATCTCCAGGTCAAGGGCGTCGGCGAGAACGGCCACTGGGGGTACCACGAGCCCGGCATTCCGCTCGACGGCGAGCCCGCGTTCATCAAGGTCCGCCTGAGCGCCGCGAACGCCCTCCAGCAGATGCGCGACCACCCGGGGCTCTTCGCGACGCCCGACGCCGTGCCGCGCGACGCCTACACCGCGAACGTGCCGCTCTTTCTGAGGACGCGCTTCCTCATCGAGGACAACGTACCGCAGCCCTCCAAGGCGCTCGCGCTCCTTGCCGCCTACGGCAGCGATCGCGTCGATTCGTGCGTGCCGTCGAGCGCGCTCAAGCGCCACGGGCGCGCCGCCGTCAGGACGACGGAAGCCGCCGCATGGGCCCTGCGCGAGTACCGCGACAGGGGCTTCGTCTCCGCCGGCGCGATCGAGCGGCTCGCCGAGATTGTGAGGAACGCGGATCTCGGCGGCGCGACGCCCGCGGAGCACGTGGCCCGCATCCTCGACGCGATGGACATCGCCGCGAAGCGGCCGTGAGCACGGCTCACTTCCTCCGGGGCGGCGCGGACGCGGGTCCAGCCACAACATACCGAGACGCGTTGCGTATTGCCTGCAACCTGACTGGCGAGTAAGATCGACCACCCAATGGAAGGCCAAGGCGGTTCTCCCGACCTTCTTCAACGCGAGGAACTCGAGGAAGAGACACGCTAATGCAGTATGATTTCGAGTGGGATCCGGAAAAAGCGCGGCTCAATCGAAGCCAGCACGCGGTGAGCTCCGAGCAGGGGGCGACCGTGTTCATGGACCCCGTATGGTGAAGAAACTCAGCCGACGCATAACAAACCATCCGCATTGTATTTGCGCCCGCTGTCGCCGTCCAGATCTCGGCCGGTTGACACCGAATCCGCCACGGTCCATGCTGGGAGTCTCCTGCCTTCATTTCCAATGAGATGGTATTGGCTCCGATTCGGCGACCCTGGCGCCTCCCGGTCATCGCCCTCGCCGCCTGGATCAATCGTGAATTGCAACGCGTCCGTTACGCAATTGCGGCTCTGCCGGCGCTATGGAGGTGGGGACCGGAGGTCTCAACGGCGGCAATCGCTCGGCATCCCTGCTGTCTGAGACAATCCCCCTTCCGTCCCCCCTTCAGGGGAAGGGGGGAAACGCCGGCTACGGCCGGCGCGGACGCGGGTCGAAATCTATGCCGAGAGTATGCCACAGCGCCGGCGGTGTCAGCGCCTATCTTGGCGTCCAATCAGCGCAACGAAAGTACAGAGTACAAGTCAGCGGCCTCACGGAGACCCGCGAGTGAAGGACCAGACTCCTCCGGGATTCCGTTCACGGCCAATAGTGAGCCCTGGCTCCGTGGGTACTATAATGATTGATAGAGACGTGCTCCTGGTAAGATCATGAATCAACAGATTTATGTGACGCTGGATGCCGACGGGGTCATGCGGGTGGCGCAGACGCGTGTCATGCGTGACTCCGTTGTCGCCGCTTTCGAGGAGGGGCATTCGGCCGAGACGATCCAGCAGCAGTATCCGGTGCCGCTGCGGTGAAGCGCACGCTCCCGCCCAGCGTCTTGATGCGGCCGTTCGCGCCTCATAGCTCCCGCAGTCTGGCGAGGTCACGACCGGGCCTGTCCTTCACAGGGGCAGGCCCGTCCTCTATCTCACCTTCGCCCGTTGATCTCTCACCGATCCTGGCTAAACGCCGTCTCGTCCTCCCCTTGCCGCCGGTCCTCTTCGGGGCCTGCTCTTGGGACTCGTTCTTCGCCGACATGACAAACCTCCTTGAAAAAGGGTTGCTGCTGCCGACTCGACGAGCCCAACGTGCTTCCGACTGTTATCCCGCCTTAGGGGCCGCGCAACAATAACTTCACATTTTGGTCTCCCTGGCTCGCGCCATCTTCGACCGCTCCTCAATCTCGAATTCCTCGACGTATCTTCACTACGCCTGCGGATTCGCTCAATCGTCGCGGCCGCGACGCGACCGAATAGGGAGCGTTGCCCCCGTTCCCACAGACGGTGTGTGCTCCAGGGGCCCAAAACGAAAAGTTATTGTTGCGCGGCCCCTTTGCGCGGTTTCCGGCGGCGGTCCGATGGAGAGCGCCGTTCGTCGCGTCATCAACATGCGCCTCAAGGGACCCGGCATCGCGCACCGCGCGCCCGGTCGCGGCGTCACGATTCCTCCGCCTCCCGCACGCGCGGCAGCGGAATCGTCACGGTGAAGGTGCTGCCCTTGGACACGACGCTCCGGACGGCGATTGCGCCGCCGAGCTCGCGCGCGATCCTGTCCGCGATCGCCAGGCCGAGGCCCGTGCCGACGGCGACGTGGGCCTTCGCGTTCGGGGCCCGGTAGAACTCGCCGAAGATCTTGTCGATGGCGTCGGGGGGGATGCCGATCCCCGTGTCCCGCACGGCGACCGTGGCCGTGTCGCCGTCGGCGGCGGCAACGACCTCGACCTCGCCGCCGGCGGGCGTGTACTTGAGCGCGTTCTCGACCAGCACCGTGAAGAGCTGCTCCACCTTGCGGCGGACCGCGGGAATCGCGGGCAGCGCCGGGGCGAGCCTGGCTGAGAGCGTGACGCATCGCTCCTGGGCCGCGTTCTGCAGCCCCTCCACGACATCATCGAGAAGGGGTCCGAGTGCCAGCGACTCGCAGGCTTCGTCGCCGCGGGATTCCCGGATGCGCGTGAGGCTCAGCATGTCGTTGATCAAGGCGAGCATGTGCTGCGCCTGGCGGTCCGCCCGCCCGACGAGCTCCGTCACCTTCTCGGGTTCCTCGGCGTACCCCGAGGTCACGAGCCGCAGCACGGTCTGGATCGAGGTGAGCGGCGCGCGCAACTGATGGCTGACGAGCCGGAAGAAGGCGTTGCGCTCCTCGTCGAGCTTCTCGAGCCGCGCGTGCGCCGCCTCGATCTCGGCGGCGTGGCGCTCGAGCTGCGCGCGCGCCTCGTCGAGCTCGCGCTCGCGGTGCCTGAGGCGGTTCGCGATGCCGCCCACGAGCACGGCGACGGTGAGCAGCGTGATGCCCGTGACGCTGCCGACGGTCAGGAGGTGGAGCGTCGCGTCGATGGGGCGCGCGGCCTCCTCGTCGATGGGCGGGTGGTGCCGCAGCCAGCCGTGCGACTCGGCCACGCCCATGACGATCAGGGAGGCGAGCACCCAGAAGGCGTGGATGACCGTCGTGCGCCGGCCGACGAGGAGCCCGCAGATGACGAGGTGGAAGACGAAGAACGCGAGGAACGGGCTCAGGGGGCCGCCCGTGAAGTGGATCCACACGAGCAGGGCGAAGAAATCGGCGCCGATCTGAGCGTTGACGTAGGCGTGAATTCGCCGCAAGTCGACGGGCGGGGCGAGCAGCCGCGGCGCCGCGAGCGCGAAGAGCACGTTGTACGCCGCGACCGCGATGGCGATGCCGAGGAGCGGCCACGGCGGATAGGTCAGGCCGATCGCATGAGCGGCCAGCGCGCCCAGAGCCATGATGCCGGCGACGATCCACCTGACACGAACGAGCCAGCGGCTCCGAAAGACGAGCTCTTCTTCGCGTGGAATCATACGGCGTTCACGGGTCGCAGCGTCATGCCGGCGGGCACGACGGGGTTCACTCGCCTGCGCCTGAGACGCCTTCAACTGTAATTGATCGGAGAGACGAAGGCAATTCGGCGCACGCCCCGATTCCGCGGGCCGCCAATAATATCATTACAAGGATGTAATTGACTTGATGCCGGCCCTCCGCTGTGGCACCATGGTTGTGAAAAGAATCACGAATCAAGGCGGCAGGCGATGGCCCGCCGCCTAAGGGCGCGGACGCGTGGGGTTGGCGCCGTTGTCGGAGACAGTGGAGCTGCTGAAGCGAATTCGAATGCGGGAGGAATGCCCATGTATGCTCCTCCGGTCGATGAGCGGTTTCTCGCGGAAATAGGATCCCTGCCCGGCGGCGACCGAGTGGCGCAGTGCATCCAGTGCGGCTCTTGTTCGGGGAGCTGTCCGACCGCGCACTGGATGGATCACTCCCCGCGCCGGATCTTCGCGCTGATCCGCTGCGGCATGCGCGACGAGGTCCTGCGCTCGAACACGCCCTGGACGTGCGCGTCCTGCTACACCTGCTACGTGCGCTGCCCGAAGGACATCAAGATCACCGATGTGATGTACGCCTTGAAGCGGCTCGCGATCAAGAACGGAAAAACCCCGCCGGAGGCGCGGCCCGCGCGCGTCATGGCCGAATCGTTCGTTGCGAACGTCCACCGGTTCGGCCGGAACTGGGAGACCGGCCTCATGCGGAGCATGTATCTGAAGGGAACGCGGTTCGGCAAGCTCTTCCGCGATCTGCCGCTCGGCATGAGACTCTTTCGTCTCGGCCGCATGCCGCTGCGTCCCACGCGCATCAGCCCCGAAGGCCGCGCACAGATCGAGAAGATCATCAACGCCGTCGAAGAGACAGGCGGTTTGTAATCAACTGCGAAGGAGACAAACACCGCACGGAGAGAATCGCCGGGAAGAGAAAAGAACGAAAACCACGCGAACGACAACAACCAGGCCAATCCGCGTACTTCGCGAAGGAGGAACGGCATGGGCTTCGCGTATACCTACTACCCGGGATGCTCGTTGGATGCCACGAGCCGCTGGTACGGGCGATCGATTGAAGCGTCCGCCAGGGCGCTCGACGTCGAGCTGTGCGAGCTTGCGGACTGGAACTGCTGCGGCGCGACCGCGTACATGAGCGTTCGAGAGCTCATGAGCTTCTGCGTGACGGCGCGCAATCTCGCCCTCGCCGAGCCCTACAGGCGCGACATCGTCTCGCCCTGCAGCGCGTGCTTCACCGTGCTCTCCAAGACGAACCGCTACTTCGCGCAGATTCCCGAGGTGCGCGAGAAGGTGAGCGCGGCGCTCGCGGCGGCGGGGCTCGCCTACGGGGGGACGGTCAAGGTCCGCCACATCCTCGATGCCTTCGTCAACGATGTGGGCGTCGATGCGATCAGGCATCGAGTGACGCATCCGCTCGGCGGGCTCAAGATCGCGCCCTACTACGGCTGCCAGATCGTTCGGCCCGAGACCGGCTTGGACAGCCCGGAGTATCCCACGATGCTCGAGCGGCTGCTCGCGGCGCTCGGCGCCGAACCGGTCGAGTACGAGATGCGCGCCCGCTGCTGCGGCGCATCGCTGATCGTGAGCCGCGAGGACGTGGCGCTGGAGCTGATCGCCGATCTCCTGCGGTGCGCCCGCGACGCCGGCGCCGAGGCGATCGCGACCGTGTGCCCGATGTGCCACATCAACCTCGAGAGCCAGATGGCGCGGATCAACGCGCGCTACGGGCTCGATGTCCGCCTCCCCGTGCTGTTCTTCTCGCAGCTCATGGGCGCGGCGCTCGGGGCGGACGAATCCGATCTCGGGCTCGGCAAGGGTTTTCTCGATGCGCGGCCGCTTCTCGAGCGCCGCGGCGCGGGCGTGCGGGTCTGAGAAGAGGAGGAGCACGATGCAGGACACGCCGGCATGCAGAATAGGCTGCTACATCTGCCACTGCGGCACCAATATCGCGCAGATGGTCGATGTGGAGGAGGTCACCGCCTTCGCGGCCGGGGAGCCCAACGTGGCCGTGGCGCGCCACGACAAGTACATGTGCTCCGATCCGGGGCAGGCGATGATCATCGCCGACATCAAGAGCCTCGCGCTCGACCGCATCGTCGTCGCCTCCTGCTCGCCGCGCATGCACGAGCCGACCTTCCAGCGGGCGTGCGAGCGCGCCGGCCTCAACAAGTACCTCTTCGAGATGGCCAACATCCGCGAGCACTGCGCGTGGGTGCACGAGGAGCGGCGCAAGGCCACCGACAAGGCCAAGGCGCTCGTCAATGCCGCGCTCAAGCGCGTGGCGTTCCACGAGCCGCTGCAGGACCGCAAGGTGCCCATCCACCCCGACGCCGTCGTCGTGGGGGGCGGCATCGCCGGCATCACCGCGGCGCTCACGATCGCGGACGGCGGCTCGAAGGTCTATCTCGTCGAGAAGGAGCCCTCGATCGGCGGCCACATGAGCGAGTTCGACAAGACCTTCCCGACGCTGGACTGCTCGGCGTGCATCCTGACGCCCAAGATGACCGCCGTGGGCCAGCATCCGAACATCGAGCTGCTCACGAACGCGGAGGTGGCCAAGGTCGAGGGCTCGATCGGGGACTTCACGGTGACCATTCGCAAGAAGGCGCGCTACGTGGACGAGGAGGCGTGCACGGGCTGCGGCCAGTGCTGGACCCTGTGCCCGTCCCGCACCACGCCGCGCAGGAAGACGATACGCATCAGGACCAAGTTCGGCGACCAGATCGTGAGGAGGGCGCGCAATGGCGACGAGAACCGCGCGTGAACCGGCGGTCGATCTCGCTCCCGCCGAGGGACTCATCAACGCGTACGTTGAAAGCCGGGAGGCGACGATCGCGCTCCTGCAGGACGTCCAGAAGCTCTACGGCTATCTGCCGCGCCCGGTGCTCGATCTCATCGCGCGGCGTCTGGACCTGCCCCGCACGCAGCTCTACGGCCTGGCGACGTTCTACAAGGCGTTCAGCCTCGTGCCGCGGGGGCGGCACTGCATCACCGTGTGCACGGGGACAACCTGCCACGTGAAGGGCGCGCCGCACTTGCTCGCCACGCTGGAGAGGGAACTGGGATGCCGGTGCGGGGAGACGACCAAGGACGGCCGCTTCACGCTCGAGCGCGTGAACTGCGTGGGCGCCTGCGCGCGCGCCCCGATCGTCGTCATCGACGAGAAGCCGCACGGGCGGCTCTCGCCGGCGAAGGTCATCAAAACCATCGAGCGTTACGAGTGAGACGGGAGTTCGCGCAGATGAAGATACGAAGCATCGCAGACCTTGACCGGATCAAGGAGGAGGGCCTCGGGCTCCTGTATCCGAACCGCACGAAGATCGTCGTCGGCACGGCGACGTGCGGCCTGGCGGCCGGCGCGGGAGAGGTGCTGGAGGCGTTCCGCCGGGCGGCCGGCGAGGGCGGGCTCGACGCCGTCGTCGAGGAGAGCGGCTGCATCGGGTTCTGCCAGATGGAGCCGCTCGTCACGGTCCACCGGCCGGGAACGCCGAAGATCGTGTACCACGCGATGACGCCGAAGAAGGCCGAGGCGCTGTGCCGCGAGCTGCGCGAGGGCAGGCTGAGCAGCGCCGGGGCGCTCGGCGAGATCCGGTGCGAGACAGCGCTCCTGACCGGCGAGGAGCGGCGCTTTGCGGCGAACGGGGGCGGCGGCGCCGGGGCGGCGCTTCCGGATTTCGACGATCTGCCCTTCTACCGCAAGCAGCTCAAGATCGCGCTGCGCAACTGCGGCTACATCGACCCGGAGGACATCCGGCACTACATCGCGCGCGGCGGGTACTACACGCTCCGCGCGGTGCTCGCCGAGCGCACGCCCGACGAGATCATCGACGAGATCACGAAGAGCGGGCTTCGCGGCCGCGGCGGCGGGGGATTTCCGACCGGGCGCAAGTGGCGCTCGTGCCGCAACGCGCCCGGCGCGCGGCGCTACGTGATATGCAACGCGGACGAGGGCGACCCGGGGGCGTTCATGGATCGCAGCCTGCTCGAGGGCGACCCCCACGGCATGCTCGAGGGCATGATCATCGGCGCCTTCGCGATCGGGAGCGACCGGGGTTACATCTACGTCCGCAACGAGTATCCCCAGGCCGTCAAGAAGCTCATGCGGGCCCTGGAAGAGTGCCGCGCCTACGGGCTTCTCGGGGCCGACATCATGGGCTCCGGCGTCTCCTTCGACGTCACGATCAACCGCGGCGGCGGCGCGTTCGTGTGCGGCGAGTCGACCGCCCTGATGGCATCGATCGAGGGCAAGGTCGGCGAGCCCCGCGCGAAGTACATTCACACGGTCGAGCAGGGCCTCCACAACCTGCCCACGTGCCTGAACAACGTCGAGACCTGGGCGAACGTGCCCGTCGTGATGCACAAGGGCGCGGCCTGGTTCGCGTCCATCGGGACCGAGGGGAGCAAGGGCACCAAGGTGTTCAGCCTGGTGGGCGATGTGAAGCACTCGGGGCTCATCGAGGTTCCGATGGGGATCTCGATTCGCGAGGTCCTGTACGACATCGGCGGCGGCATCGAGGAGGGGCACCGCTTCAAGGCGGTGCAGACGGGCGGGCCGTCCGGCGGCACGATTCTCGTCGACGAGAAGGGCGCGACGGTGAGAACGAGCACCCCGTCGGAGGACGGCGCTCCCCTCGGCTTCGTCCCGGAAAGCCTGCTCGATCTGCCGGTCGATTTCGACAGCCTCACCGAGGCCGGCTCCATGATGGGCTCGGGCGGCATGATCGTCATGGACGAGAAGAACTGCATGGTGGACATCGCGCGCTACTACATCAGCTTTCTCTGCGAGGAGAGCTGCGGCCGATGCCTGCCCTGCCGCGAGGGGCTCCGCCAGATGGCGGCGATCCTGGACCGTATCACCTCCGGCCGCGGGGAGCACGGCGACATCGAGCTCCTGGAGGAGCTGGGCGCCGTCGTCATGGACACGTCGCTGTGCGCGCTCGGCGGCACGGCCGCGAACCCGCCGCTCTCGACGATCCGCTACTTCCGCGACGAGTACGAGGCGCACATCTACGACAAGAAGTGCCCGGCCGGCGTCTGCAAGGCGCTGATACGATTCGTCATCGACCCGGCGGCGTGCACGGGCTGCGGCGCGTGCCGCGCGGCGTGCCCCGTGGGCGCGGTCAAGGAAGGCGCCGCACTGCCGGCGCCGGTCGAGGGCGACCCCGCGGCGCCGAGGAAGGCGCGGCTGCTCCACGAGATAGAGCAGGCCGCGTGCATCAAGTGCGGCGCCTGCGCCGATGCCTGCAAGTTCAACGCCGTGCGCAAGGAGTGATGCGATGGCGGACAAGAGCGTGAAGCTGACGATCGACGGGAAGGAGATCGAGGTCGAGCCGGACATCTACATCCTGGAGGCCGCCGAACGGCTCGGCATCTGGATCCCCACGCTGTGCAACTACCGCGGGCTCACGCCGTTCGGCGTCTGCCGCATGTGCACGGTCGAGGTCGCGCGCGGAACGCGCGTGCGTCTCGTGACCTCGTGCAACCACCCCGTGAGCGACGGCCTGGTCGTCAGGACCAACACCGAGCGGGTGCGCACGGCGCGGCGAATCCTGGTCGAGCTCCTGTGCGCGCGCCACGGCAAGGTGGGCGTCATCAAGCGGCTCGCCGAGAACGTCGGCGTGACCAAGCCGCGCTTCGGCGAGGGCGACGAGCCGTGCATCCTGTGCGGCCTGTGCGTGCGGGCCTGCGACGAGATGGCGAAGGCGAACGCCATCGGCTTCGCGCAGCGCGGCACGGACAAGATCGTGACGACGCCCTACCACGAGGAATCCGAGACGTGCATCAACTGCGGCGCGTGCGCGAAGGTCTGCCCCACGGGGGCGATCTACATCGAGGGCGCGCAGGAGCTGCGCCACGACGAGCTCGCCCTGGGCCCCAACGCGGCCATCGCCGTGCCCACGATGCAGGCCGTGCCCAACGTGCCGCGCCTCGATGCCGATGCGTGCCTCCACTTCACAACGGGCGGCTGCGGGATCTGCGCGACGAACTGCCCGGCCAAGGCCATCGACTACGAGATGCAGGACAAGGAGATCGAGGTCAAGGCCGGCACCGTGGTGGTGGCGACGGGGTTCCAGGTCTTCGACCCCTCGGTCGCCGAGCAGTACGGGTACGGGCGCCTTCCGAACGTCATCACATCGCTCGAGTTCGAGCGCCTGTCGAACGCCGCGGGCCCGACGGGCGGCAAGATCCTCCTGCGCAACGGCACGCCGCCCGCGTCGGTCGCGATCCTGCACTGCATCGGCAGCCGCGACGAGCACTACCACCGCTACTGCTCGCGCGTGTGCTGCATGTACTCGCTCAAGTTCGCGCACCTCGTCCACGAGAAGCTCGGGGCGCGGGTCTACCAGCTCTACATCGACATGCGGACGTTCGGCAAGGGCTACGAGGAGTTCTACGACCGCCTGCTCAAGGAGGGCGCGCTCTTCATCCGCGGCAAGGGCGCGGAGGTGACGCCGGGCGTGCCGGGCGGCGCCGAGGCGGGCAAGCTCGTCGTCAAGTGCGAGGACACGCTCGCCGGCGTCCAGCGCCGCATCCCGGTCGACATGGTCGTCTTGTCGGTGGCGCTCGAGGCGCGGTCCGATGCGCGCGAGGTCGAGCGGCTCTTCAACCTGTGCCGCAGCGAGGACGGGTTCTTCCTCGAGCAGCACCCGAAGCTCGCGCCGGTCGAGACCACGACCGACGGCGTCTTCCTCGCGGGGTGCTGCCAGAGCCCGAAGGACATTCCCGACACCGTCGCGCAGGGAGGCGCCGCGGCCAGCCAGGCCCTGAGCCTGATCCTGCGGGGGGAGACCACGCTGAGCGGCGCCTGCGCGGAGGTCAACCCCGACCTGTGCAGCGGCTGCCGCGTCTGCAACGAGCTCTGCCCCTACAGCGCGATCTCCTACGACGCGGAGAAGAAGGTGAGCGCCGTCAACGAGAGCCTGTGCAAGGCCTGCGGCACGTGCGTGGCGGCCTGCCCGAGCGGCGCGATCAAGGGCAAGCACTTCACCAAGGAGCAGATCCTCGCCGAGATCGAGGGGGTGTTGCGATGAGCCAGGACTTCGAACCGGTGATCGTCGGCTTCCTCTGCAACTGGTGCAGCTACACGGGCGCCGACCTGGCGGGCACATCGCGGAGCCGCTACCCGCCGAACCTGCGGATCATCCGCGTGATGTGCAGCGGCCGCGTGGAGCCGGCGTTCGTGCTCAAGGCGTTGCGGGAAGGCGCCGACGGCGTGCTCGTCGCCGGCTGCCACCCGGGCGACTGCCACTACCAGGAAGGCAACTACAAGACGATGCGCAGGATGGCGCTGCTCGGGCCGCTCCTCGATCAGTTCGGCATCGAGCGCGCGCGCGTGCGCCTGGAGTGGATCAGCGCGAGCGAGGCCGGCCGGTTCGTCGAGGTCGTGAAGGAGATGACGAGCCGCATCAAGGCGCTCGGGCC
Organism: Planctomycetota bacterium; assembly: GCA_041308205.1. Taxonomy (GTDB): domain Bacteria; phylum Planctomycetota; class UBA8108; order UBA8890; family UBA8898; genus UBA8898. The sequence goes on from JBFZCA010000003.1 coordinate 14,419, forward strand.
GCTGCGGCTCGGGCATGCGCAGGATGCCGAACCGATCGCGGAGAAGCTGGCGCCCGCGTGAGGGGGGAGGACAGTGCCGTGGGCAAACCCAAAGTCGCGTTCTACTGGTGTGCGAGCTGCGGCGGCTGCGAGGAGGCCGTGGTCGACCTTGCCGAGGGCATCCTCGAGGTCGTCGGCGCGGTCGACATCGTGCTGTGGCCGGTCGCGCTCGACTTCAAGCTCAAAGATGTCCACGCGCTCCCGGACGGCGCGATCGCCGCGAGCTTCATCAACGGATCGGTGCGCACCTCGGAGCAGAAGGAGTGGGTCGAGCTCCTGCGCCGGAAATCCGGCCTCGTCGTCGCGTTCGGGTCCTGCGCCCACATCGGGGGCGTGCCGGGCCTTGCCAATCTGTACGATCGCGCCGGCATCTTCGAGCGCGCCTACGACCTGGTGCCGACGGCAGACAACCCGGGCCGCGTGCACCCCCAGACCTCGACGAAGGTCGCCGAGGGCGAGCTCAGGCTTCCGGAGTTCTTCAACACGGTCAGGACGCTCGACCAGGTGATACCGGTCGACTACTACCTGCCGGGCTGCGCGCCGCCCCCGGATCTCATCTTGAACGCCGTGCAGGCGATTCTCGCCGGCACGCTGCCGCCGAAGGGCAGCGTGCTCGCGCCGGCCAAGGCGCTGTGCGACACCTGCCCGCTCAAGGAGTCCAAGCCCGAGAAGATGGCCATCAAGGAATTCAAGCGCATCGCGACGAGCGCGCCCGATCCCGCGGTCTGCTACCTGGCCCAGGGCTACGTGTGCCTGGGCCCGGCGACGCGGTCGGGGTGCGGAGAACGCTGCATCAAGGCCAACATGCCGTGCCGGGGGTGCTTCGGCCCGACGCCCGAAGCGACCGACCTGGGCGCGAAGGCGCTGGGGGCGCTGGCATCGATGGTCGACACGAAGGACCCGGACGAAGCGGCGCGGATCATGGCGATGCTGCCCGACCCCGCGGGAGCCCTGTACATGTACGCGCTTCCCAGCTCCCTTTTGCAGCGCAAGAAGATGGAGGCGGCGCATGGCTAAGCGCATCACGATCGATCCCGTCACGCGCCTCGAGGGCCACGGCAAGATCGAGATCTTCCTGGACGATGCCGGCAACGTGGCGAACGCCTACCTGCAGATCCCCGAGCTGCGGGGCTTCGAGAAGTTCGCGGAGGGGCGCCTCGTCGAGGACATGCCGCGCATCACGCCCAAGATCTGCGGCGTGTGCCCGACCGCCCACCATATGGCCTCGGGGAAGACCGTGGACGCGGTGTACCACGTCGATCCGCCGCCCGCGGCGAAGAAGATCCGCGAGCTCATCAACTCGGCGTTCGCGGTCGAGGACCACACGCTGCACTTCTACTTCCTCGGCGGGCCCGATTTCGTCGTGGGGCCCGAGGCGCCGGCCGCCGAGCGGAACATCCTCGGCGTCATAGGCAAGGTCGGCGTCGAGGCCGCGACGAGGGTGATCGGCATTCGCCGCCGCCTGCGCGCGATCATCACGGCGCTCGGCGGCCGCGTCATTCACCCCGTGTGCAACGTCCCGGGGGGCGTGTCCAAGGGCGTCACGAAGGAGATGCGCGAGGAGTTCATCGCGGCGGCCGAGGATGCGGTCGAGTTCGCGAAGTTCACGCTGGGGGTGTTCGGCAAGATCGTCCTCGCGAACAAGAGCTACGTCGACCTCGTCGTCGGCGACATCTACCTTCACCGCACGTACTACATGGGGCTCGTCGATGCGCAAAATCGCCTGAATCTGTACGACGGCATGATCAGGGTCGTCACGCCGTCCGGCAAGGAATTCGCGAAGTTCCCGCCGAGCGAGTACGTCGAGCACATCGCCGAGCACGTCGAGCCCTGGAGCTACATCAAGTTTCCGTACCTCAAGAAGGTGGGGTGGAAGGGCTTCACGGACGGCGAGACGAGCGGCGTTTACCGGGTTGCGCCGCTCGCCAGGCTCAACGCCGCCGAGGGCATGGCGACGCCGGCCGCCCAGGAGGAGTACGAGCGCATGTACGCGACGCTCGGCGGGAAGCCCGCCCACAATACGCTCGCCTACCACTGGGCGCGCCTCGTCGAGCTCCTCTACGCCGCGGAGCGCCTGCGCGAGCTGGCGCGGGACGAGGAGATCCTCGATCCGCACATCCGCACGCTGCCGACCGCGACGCCGACCGAGGGCGTGGGCGTCGTCGAGGCCCCGCGCGGGACCCTGTACCACCACTACAAGACCGACGAGCGCGGGGTCGTCACGGAGGCCAACCTCATCGTCGCGACCGTCAACAACTCGGCTGCGATCTCGATGTCGATCGCGCGCGCGGCCAGGAAGCTCATCACAAACGGCGAGGTCCGGGACGGCCTTCTCAACATGGTCGAGATGGCCTTCAGGGCCTACGACCCCTGCTTCGCGTGCGCGACGCACGCGGCGGGGCAGACGCCGCTCATCGTGACGGTGCGGGACGCGCGCGGCGCGCCCCTCCGGGTCCTCCGCAGGGACTGAGCGCGGCGCGCCGCCTCAGCAGCCGGGAAGCCGATCCTTCGTGAACTCGAATCCCGCCTCGGGGCAGGGGGGCCGGTATGCTCACGCGGCCCCGCGCCACACGCGCGCCCGCACACACGCCGCGCGGGATGTGCACGGGCTCGCGCGCGGCGCTTCGAGAGCTCCCGCGCCTCTCGTTTGACAGCCGGAATGCTCGCGATTAGGATCGTGGATGACAAGGACGCGAACGAGATTCCCTGCCCGCAGAAGGCGCGCCGCTCAGGCCTGATTCACGCAGGCAGCGCGCGATTCCCTGCGACTTTCGCCTCGGCTGTCCATGCGGGCAGGACGCGCCAGGCAAGGAGGGCTTCCCGATGCGCATCTTCCCCTCGCCAGCACCGTTCCTTCTCTTCGTGCTTCTGGCACTCATCACGGCGTTGCAGGCTTGGGGGGCCGAACCTCAAAGCCGTTCCGTCGCCGAGTGGGCGGCGGAGTTGCGGGCGCCGAATCCGAAAGTCCGCTCGAATGCGGCGACGGCGATAGGGCGCATGGGGCCTGCCGCGGCGCAGGCGGTCCCCGACCTGGCCGCTGCCCTCGGTGACGCCGATACGGAGGTCCAGGCGAATGCCGCGTGGGCGCTGGCGCAGATGGGCAAGGAGGCCAAGTCCGCGGTTCCCGCCCTGGAGAAGGCTCTGGGAGACGCCAACTGGCAGGTGCGGGGCCGGGCGGCGGTGGCGCTCGGAGCGCTGGGAACGGAAGCCGGCGCCGCTCGAGAGGCGCTCCGGCGAGCGCTCAATGACGGCAATGCAAACGTTCGGGCTGCCGCGGCCGGCGCGCTCTGGTCGGTCACCGGCGACGCGACCGAGCCGCTTCCCGCCCTGAAAGGGCTGCTCTCGAATCCGGACGCGCATACTCGCAGACAGGCCGCTCAGGCGCTCGCCAGAGTGGGCCCGCCTGCCGCCGTTCTCGCGCCCCAGTTGATTGCCAAGCTGGACGACTCCGACTCCGGCGTTCGCCTGGCCGCTGCCAGGGCGCTGATGCCGGTCGGCCGGGAGAACGCGGCCGTGCGGGACGCGCTCGAGAAGCGCTTGGCCGTGGAGAGGGAACCGGTGGTGCGCGAGGCGATGGCCTCGACGCTCGATCAGCTTCGGAAGGAGCCGGCCTCCGGGCCGGCGGGGCGGCACGCGGAACCGCGCGAGGCGACGGGCGTCGGCCCCGCCGCCGGAAAAGAAGAGGCCGCCGGCGCTCCTGAGCCTGCCGCCGCGACGGCCGGCGCACCTGCGGAGCCAACCGCGAAGGCCGGGCAGCCCTCCGGCGGCGGCGCGCCGGGCGCCGAGCCCGCCGGCGCAAGCCCGCCTCGATCGGCCGATGCCGAAGGCGGGGCGGAGGCGCGTCCTGCGGCAAAGGCGCCCGCGGCTCCACGACAGCGACCGCCCGAGCCGGCGTACGAAGGCAGAACCCTCACCGAGTGGATTGTCCGGCTGGACGGCAAGGATGTCGGCGAGCGTCGCTTGGCGTGCGTGGCGCTGGGGGAGATCGGCCCTCCGGCCCGGCCGGCCGTCGGACCGCTCAACCGATTGCGCCTCTATGATACGCACGACATGGTGCGGCACCAGGCCGCCTATGCCCTGGCGAGGATACTCGGCGTGGCGTTGGGAGACATGCTGCCCAGACCGCCTGCGCCGGCCAAAGGCGCCGGCGAGAGCGCGGGACCTCCCCCGGAAGGCCGGATCTTCTACCTGTTCGGAGTGCACTCCGTCTCGGAGAAGGGGGTGGAACCGCGCCCCGATCTGACGCGCAGAGACACCACCTACAGGCAGTTCCTGTTCGGCTTCACCAACGGGGCGCTCAACTACCTCGATCTTGCGGAAGCCCACAAGTACCGGGAGGACGCGCGCACGCGCGGCCTGAACGTCGCTCTACCGCTTCCCGAACTGCTCAAGTCGGAGCCGGAGGCGGAGCGGGACCGGATTCGCAAGGAGTACACGTTCTTCTACAAGTACAAGAAGGATTATATCGTCCGCATCACCTGCAACCGGCAGACCCGTTACGCCTACTACCGCTGGATCGGAGACGAGTACGACTCGTACGGGAGCGGATCGCACTGGGCCATGACGCCGGGCAGGTATGTCGCCGAGATCACGGTCTGGGTGCGCGACGGTTTCCGCCTGGACTACGAGGCTCCCTTCACCTGCACGTCCGACGTCTACACCGCCGGCGGAGATCACCTGCAGGCGGCCAAGGCTCACGGCCCGCAGGATCTCGCCGGGGAAGAGCGTGAATACGAGGCCTCCATCACGCCGGGAAACACCGACTACAGCCGCCGGATGTTCCCGGGAAGGAAAGCAGGAGCGACCAAGAGGATCGGCGAGAGGATCGCCGGATTGCTCTCGAAGCTCGCCAATTGCCAGCCGATGATGCCCGACGAGATCTTGCCGTACATCCGCGAATCGCTTGTCTTCTACGACAAGGCCGCGCGCATCGACCCCGCGGCGCACAAAACCAGGGCCGGTGACCTGAGCATGCTCGTCGATGTGTGCGCCATGGCGGCCTCGCGCGATACGTACGCCATGGCCATCCGGCTCATCGGCATGCTGGAGAAGGTGATGGCCGACCCGGAGTCGAAGAGCTCCCAGGCGGAGCTGCGAAACGCCCACCATGATCGGGCGGTCTGTTACATGAAACTCGCGGATCTGGCGTTGACCTATCAGATGGACATTCCCGCCTCCCTCCGGTTCCGGATCGAGGCGTTGCGATACAAGGAGCTGGCCGACGGGACCTTCGGCGACGTGCTGCGCTCGATGGATGTCGAGAAGAAGATGACCGAGTGGCCGCAGCCGGACTGGTGGAATCCGGCCTGGGACGAGCGGCAGCCGCCGGTCCCCGCGGAGCTGACCGAGGAAGGGGAGGGCAAGGGGGAAGAGGCGGCTGAACCGCGGGAGAACGCGGAGCAGGAAGTTGCGGTTGTGAACGCGCAAGAGCTCGAGGAAGCCGTCGCCGAGGTGGACGAGGAGCGCGCCGAACAGGTGTCGTGGCTCATTCAATTGCGGGGGCAGATGACCAGCGCCAACGCGGAGCTGGGCGCGGCTCTCGCCAAGCTGGTCGCTCTCCACCGCGCGCTGCTCGCGGTCGAGCAGAAGATGAGCTACTTCGGGAAGCTGCTGGGCGAGGCCTCGGCGCGTCCCGACGATGCAGACTGGTTCGAGGAGCAGATCTTCAACGCCATCAGGAACAGCGAGGCGATCCGGGACGATCTGGCGGGGCAGGCGCGCGGCGGCGCGGAGGCGATGCGGGCGGTCCTGAAGAAGATCGTGGACGATCTGTCGAAACGGCAGGCCGAGCTCGAGGGGGAACGCACCGCGATCATTCAGGACGCGATGCTGAACTACGCGAGCATCGCCCAATCGCTGGAGAAGCGAGGCCCGCAGTGCTCGGAGCCCGCGATGCGGGAGGTCGCGGAGAACACGCTGCACAGCGTGCGCACGATCATGGCGCTGCGCAAGGCGGAGCTCTACACGGCGGCCGGCATGGGCGACGAGTTCCGGGTGGCGGCGCGCGAATGCATCGAGGCGGGCGGCGAAGCCTTCGACTATCAGGTCCGCCTCATGGAATCGGCGCACATGGAGTCGCAGGGGAAGCTGAGCCTGGCCCTGAAAGCGGCCAGGCTCGCGCTGGACGCGCGAAAGGAATCCGCCGAACCGCCCCGCAAGAAGCTCGCGGATGGAACGGAAGTGCGCGTGCCGACGCCGGCGCAGGCGCTCGTCAAGCGGCTGGAGCTGGACGCGCTGGAGGCGATCACGGCCAAGACCGCCCGGGACTCGACCATGGTCCGCAAGATGTGCGAGCAGCAGATCGGCGTGCACGGCGATCGCGGGGTCACGGGGTTCGCCTACGACGTGCTCTTCATGGGGCGGTTCATCAGCGCCGTGGGCGACAACAATCTCGTCGACTCCTTCCACAGTTGGATCACCGGCCCGGCGGGGCGGCCTTTCTGGGGCACTCCGATCGAGAAGGAGGAGACGCTGGCCGGCAAGCCGGAAAGCCAGTCGCGCGAGATGGGCTTCGTTCTGGACGACGCCACGCGCACCACGTTGGGATTGAACATGATCCGCAAGCTGCGCGAGCACGATGTCCCGTTCTCGAAGATCGGAAGCATGAGCGCGGCGGAGTTCCGCCGCGTGGTGGCAGAGACCCTGGGCCGGGAGCCGCTGGGAGAACGGTGGAAGAGTCTGACGGACGCGCAGGTTTCCACGATGCGTTCGGAGCTCCATTTCGCAATGCAGCAAGCCGACGTGGAGCGGTTGATGGAGGGCAAGTCCCAGGTCCTCGATCTGGAAAGCGGCAAGAGCTACTACGATACCGAATCGTTCACCGGCAACTGGCGCGACGCCGTGGAGGACCAGGTGAACGTCGCCAACCTGCTCCTGTTTGCGCTGCCCAACGCCCAGGTGGCGCGGGCGGGCCGTCAGGTGGGCCTGCTCAAGTGGGCCGGCCCTGCGGCGGGGGGAGGCGAGTCCGTCGCGCTCAAGCAGGCCTTCTCCGAGGCCATCGGCGTGGGTCGCGGCCTGAAGTGGATCAGCGAGCACAAGCTCGGGGGCCGGATCGTGGCCGATCTGGTGGACACCCACTCCCGCATGTCATGGTTCGGCCAGGCCATGACGGATTCCATGATCCAGAGCGACGTGACGCAGATGGCGAGATACGGAACCGAATATGTGGTGGGCCGGCTCGGGTACGACGAGGTGACGCAGGAGAAGGCGGGACGCGTGGCGGAGGTTCTGACCCAGATCGGCACATCGTTCGCAGGGGACTTGGACGTCACGGTCGGAATCGCCCGGGACGTCCTCAATCCTGCGCAGGCCCGCGTCATCGGGGAGTCCCTCGCCGGAGCGCTCAAGAGCGCCGACGAAATGGCGGAGATCGCGGAGTCGCACCAGCGCATCCTGCGGAAAGCGCTGGCGGAAACGGACGGCGGGCGGATCACGCCCGAGAATCAACGCCTGGTGAAGGCCGCGGCCGAAGGGCTCGAGGAGCAGATGGACTCGCTGCGCAAGGCTCTGCCCGAGGCCGGCAGCGCGCACCCCATCGTCAACGAGCACTATGACCGGCTTCAGGCGCTCTTCGATGGGCTTCAGGGCGCGGCGGACGGAATGGCGTCGGATGCGAAGCGGTTCAGCGCCTTTGCGGAGGATCTGGCCGAGAGACTCGCCGAGAGTCGGACCTCGCTCGTCAGGCAGATCAGCGTCGTTCAAGGAGCGGGCAAGCCCCTGGCCACGAAGCAGGACCTGGCCGGGAGGCCCCTCTTCAACGACGATGTGGACTTCCGCACGCCGTCCGCCCTGCCCATCGCGGACGAGCTTGCGCAGAAGGGGCAGTACACGCAGGCCTCCAAGCTCTATGAGGCCGGGTACTACGTGTACGACGAGCTGGGGATGTCGAACAACCCGGCGGCGCAGATTCTGGCGAAACGATGGCGCCTCGCAAAGCAACTGGACCAGGCGCAGGACTTCTTCGCCCGGATGAGAGCCAATCCCGATCCGAACCTCGCCATGGCGCGGCCGATCAGCGAGGCGGAGCTCGAGAACATGCGGAAGTCGCCGGATTTCCGGCTTGTGCCCATCGGCAAGGGGGCCTCGACTCCCTACTGGGTGGAGATCGCGGGCACGCGCGCCGGCGTCTTCAAACCGGCGCGCGCGGACTTCCCGTTCGGGCGGGAGGCCGAGAGGATTGGCGCGAACTTCGCGAAGGAGCTCGACATTCCCGCGGCCGCCGCCGCCCGAACGACCATGCCTCTGGAGCAGGACATGCAGGGCGCATTCGCGAGATACTTCGAGGCGGCTGAAGCGCAGGGCCTGGAATGGCGCAGGACCGTGGACGACCTGTTGCAGCTCAAGTCGAAGGGGAAGCTGGAATTCGTACCCGTGGGCGCCGAAGCGCCCGACACTTTCTGGGCGGTGTCGGAGGGCAGGCGCGTCGGCCTCTTCACGCCGGAATACGCCCGGTTGCCGCAGGGCACGAGCGCCCAGGATCTGTTCGAGCGCATCGCCAAGGCGAGCGGGGGTGAAGTCCTCGAGACGGTGCCGACGACAATGCGCATGAAGGAGGCGGACGGCGTCTTCGTGCGGTTCATCGAGGGGCAGGACCTCATCAATTTCACGGACGCGGAGCGGATCGTGCTGAAGCGCGAGGTCGCCAAGGACTGGGTGTTGAGACTGCTCATCGGCGACTATGACGCGCATGCGCTCAATTTCAAAGTGGCGCCGAACGCAGAGGTCATCCCGCTGGATCGCAACCTGGCCGACATTCTGGAGATACGCGAAGGGATGCTGCAAAGGGTCCTGGGCACGTCGGCCCTTTCGACCAACCCACCGGAGATGCAGATCGAGATCGAGAAGCTGATGCGCGCCCGGTTGCAGATCCTGTGCGGCCGGGTGGGCGGGAACAACCGCCACTATCAATGCATGGGCCGCATCGCGGAGCAGATGACGTACGAGGATTTCAAGGGTGCGGTGGAGAAGGTGCAGAAATGGGATCGTGATTTCCTGCGGAAACAGGTGGGTGACGCCATGGGCGGTGATACCGAGCGGGCGCTGGACGTCCTGGAAGCGAGAGTGCGTTGCATGAAGAAGGTGCTGGAAGCGCTTCCGGAGGTCATGACGGAACCGGTGACGTCGTTCCTGCCCCGCTGCATCAGATGGCCGGTGGCGTTGCGGTCGCCGGAGGAGGTGCGCCTGCTGGCGGCATAGGGGGACGCGCGCGGCGCGCCCCTCCGCGTCCTCCGCAGGGACTGAGCGCGGCGCGCCGCCTCAGCAGCCGGGAAGCCGATCCTTCGTGAACTCGAATCCCGCCTCGGGGTGCGGAGGCCGCGGGGGAGGCCCGTTGACGAAGAGGAAGCTCAGGAGCCAGATCGGATCGGCGATGTCCACGGCGCCGTCGTCGTTGACGTCGAGCGCGTCGGCGCAGGCGGCCGTTGTGGTCTGGCCGGCGAACAGGTGGTTCAGGATGCTGATCGGATCGGCGATGTCGATCGCGCCGTCCTCGTTCACGTTGCCGCGCACGAACACGCTTTCGCTGTCCGGCAGCGGCACCGCCCAGAGGCGCGGCGGGCCGCCGGCGCTCTCGCTCACCCAGTAGTAGAGGAGGTCGCCGACCATGATCGGCTCGGAGCGGGGCTTGTTCATGAACTCGCAGAAGCTCGAGGCCACGGCGGGATCGGTGTCGTGGGCGACGTACATGCCGCCGCGCGTCCGCGAGCTCTGGAAAAGCCCGAGCGGCTTGGTCAGGAACGCGCGCCTTTCGGCCCCGAAAAGATCCGGAGCCCCGTAGCCGCTCGCAGGCGGCGCATACACGAGGCTCTCCGTATCCTCCGCCGCGCCGTCCGCCATCCAGACGTCGCCCTGGATTCCGGAGGCGCCGTCCGTGCTCACGAAGTAGAAGCGGCCGCCGCCGAGGACTCCCCGCATCACCGACTTGGCGCTCACGCGCATCGTGCCTTCCGCCGTGCCGTCCGTGACCCAGGGATGGATGCCGACCTCGAAGAAGCAGCGCCCTTCCGCGGCGCCGTAGAGACGGGGCCCGAGCTGGAACACGCCGAGATCGCGCACGAAGCGCGCGCCTCCGCACGTTCCGTCGAGACTCCAGAGCGCGTCGCCGTCGATCCCGGCGCGCTCGCCGATGCACAGCAGGCGGTCGTTCAGCACGACGAACGGCTTGGGGCAGGACGCCAGCTCCTCGAGACCGTCGCTGCAGACGCGGCGGGTTCCATCGACGGTGCCATCCGTCTGCCACAGGCAGCCGGAGGGGGACGCATCTCCGACGCCCGCCCAGAAGAAGAGGAGATCCCCGAGCCGCACCCACACCTGCGGCCAGGAGGAATCCGCGCCCTCCGCCAGGTCGAGGAACAGACGCGTGCCCTCGACCGTGCCGTCGGTCACCCACAGCTCCGTGCCGTGAACGCCGTCGTTGCCCGAGAAGTAGAAGCGGCCGTTCAGTTCCATGCCGTGCCACAGGGAGACGAACGGCGTCGCCGGCGTGAAGGTCCGTAGGAGCCGCGTTCCCGCGGCCGTGCCATCGGTGATCCAGAGCTCGTTGCGCGCCGATGCGATGTCGGGGAGGAAGAGCTCGAGGTCGCCAAGCGTGCCGAAGCGCGTGATCGCCGCGCTGCCCGGCGCCGCGGGTCTGTCCGCGAGAAGCGCGGCGTCCCCGTCCGTCCCGTCGCTCGCCCACAGCTCCTCGCCGTGCTCGCCGTCGTCGGCGCTGAAGAGCACTCGCGTCCCGCACGGTCGCAACGCGGCGGGCATCGAGCCCTCGGCGCCCGGGCGGATGTCCGCGCAGAGGCGCGTGCCGGTCGCCGTGCCGTCGGTCACGTACGGCTCGCTTCCGGTTTCGTCCGCGTACGCGCGGAAGAAGAGCCGTCCGTCGGGCGCCGCGCACCATTCGGGGTTCTCGACCGGCGTGGCGTCGAGATCCGCGAGGATCGCCGTCCCCTCCGCGGTGCCGTCGCTCGTCCACGGCTCGCTGCCGTGGACGCCGTCGTCGGCCCACACGACGACGCCGTTGCGCCCCTCGCGAAAGTCCCGCGCGGACGATCCTCCCGACCCGGGGCGTACGTCGCGGACGAGCCGCGTTCCCGCCGCCGTGCCATCGGTCGTCCACGGCTCGGCGCCGTGTGCCGCATCCTCCGCGACGAAGACCAGAAAGCCCGGCGCTCCGAACGACGCGCAGGTCGTCCCCGGGCGTGTCGAGAAGAGCGCGAGATCGGCGATCATGCGAAGCCCCGCGGGAGTCCCATCGGTCGCCCACAGCTCCGTTCTGTCCGGGACGGCTCGAACGGCAAGGACGAGCTCGCCGGCCAGCGTGCCCAGGACGCAGGGAGAGGAGCCCTCGCCGCCCGCGCGGAAATCGCGCAGAAGGAACGTCTGCTCGGGCGTGCCATCGGTCGCCCACGGCTCGCGCCCGCTCGCGCCGTCATCGGCGAAAAACACGGCGCTCGCGCCGGCGGTTGCGAAATCGGCGGGCATGGAGCCGTATGTGCCGGGCTTGACATCGGCGAGCATCACCGTGCCCTCGGGCGTGCCGTCGCTCACCCAGGGCTCCAGGCCGTGTGTCGCGTCCCAGCCGTTGAAAACCAGCCGATCCCCGACCGCGGCATGCTCGCGCATCACGGCGGTGCACGGGGAGGTGTCGGACGGCGTGGGCAGGAACTCCCGCACGAGACGCGTGCCGTCGGCCGTGCCGTCGGTCACCCAGAGGCCGATGCCGGCGCAGAAGGGCGCGACCGCCCCGGGCACGAAGAGCATGCGTCCCGGGGCCGCGATCGCCGCGCGCTCCTCGTCGATCGCCGTGATGTCGTCGCGCAGGCGGCGCGTGCCCTCGGGCGTGCCGTCGGTCGCCCACAGCCCTCCGGCCACGAACACGACCCGGTCGCCGAGATCGAACATGGGGCCGAACGGCGAGCCCACCGCGGCCAGCATGCGCGTGCCGTCCGGCGAGCCATCGCTCGACCACAGCTCCCGTGTGCCGTCGGCGGCCTGGCTGAAGAAGAACAGGCGTCCCGGCGCGGCGAGGAGCGGAGAGGAGTACACGCCTTCCTTGAGCGTGACGGCGCCTTCCTCGGTCCAGTCCGTGAGGAGGAGGTCGCCGAAGTCGGTCACGACCGCCGTGCGGTCACCGAACGGCACGGCCGCCGCGGGATACGAGACGGGGTACAACTGGAGCTCCCTCGTGCCGCCGGCCGTGCCATCGGTGAGGAAGAACCTGCCCGAAGCGGCCAGGAACACGTCGCCCGCGGTTGTCGTCACGGCCAGGGAGAGGTTCGATGACCCGGTGTTCCCCTCGAGGACATCGCTTACCTGGTAGGGAGTCGCGGCGCCGGCGAGGGCTCCGGCGGCCAGGAGAGCACACACGCGCGCGCAGGCGATCCCGCGTGTCCGGACCCGATTGCTGCGAGTGGCTTGGCAATGGTCTTGCATCAGCGCCTCCATTCCTGATCGACCGGCTCGATACGTTCCATTGTAGGCGGGGCGTGAATGAAAGACAAGCAAGAAACTGCGGGCGCACGCGCCGGCGCCGCGCGGAGCCGCCGCCGCGGACGGCGCTTTCTCGAGGGTTCCGCTGCCGCTATACTGAAAGGCGAGGTTGCCCGTCCCCGGCGGAAAGGCATGCACGATGGTTGCGTTCGTTCTCGCTCTCGGCACGCTCGTCCTGGGCGGCGAGGCGCCGCGCATCGATCTCGCCGACTGGCCCGTCCGGATCGGCGGCGAGGCGCAGCTCTTCGCCGACGACTTTCTCGTCGCCCGCGGCGAGCGCATCGAGTACGCGCTCCACCGGCCCGAGAAGCATCCCGCGAATCCGCTCGTGACGCCCGCGCCGTCCGTGGAGCGGCTCGTCCTTGCCTATGGCTCGGTCATCCGGGAGAAGGAGGGCGGCCCGTTCCGTCTCTGGTACACGAACGACACGGGCATCGCCTACGCGGAGAGCGCCGATGGAGTGCGCTGGGAGAAGCCCGCCGTGGGAATCGCACGCGACGGCCGGCCGACGAACATCCTGACGCGCGGGCATCGCGGCCGCTCCGACACCCTGACCGTGTTCCTGAACCCGGATGCGTCCGACATCGAGCGGAAGTACCTCGCGTACGTCTTCGAGTACCGCTTCCCCGACCGCGACGGCGTGCGCGAGGAGCGGCGCGAGGGGCTCTACCTGCGCGCGTCGCCCGACGGGATCGCGTGGCGCGAGCGGCCGGAGCCGGTCATGTACAGCATGTGGCGGAACCCCGCCGACCGGCCCGCGGGGACCGAGGGCGACCTGGGCGATGTCCACCACGTGAGCTGGGATCCCAAGCTCGGGAAGTTCATGGGGCACGTCAAGCTCTCGCTCGGCGGCGTCCGGAAGCGCGGCCTGACCGAGAGCGACGACGGGATCCACTGGTCGCACCCGCGCCTCATCCTCGAGGCGGACGAGCGCGACCGACCCGGCGACCAGACGTACTCGATGATCGCGTTCCCGTACGAGAGCGTGTGGCTCGCCTACGTCGGCCTGTATCACAAGGGGACCGATGACCGGATGGACATCCAGCTCGCCGTGAGCCGCGACGGGCGGAACTGGTCGCGGCCGCTGCGCGGCGCGTTCCTCGCCAACGGGCCGGCCGGCGCCTTCGACTGGGGCGTTCTCCACATGGCGGCCAATCCTCCCATTCGCGTCGGAGATGCGCTGTGGATCTACTACGGGGGCTACGACACCGTGCACGGGACGAAGCTTCCCGACGTGCGGCAGTTCGGCATCGGGCTCTCGATGCTCAGGCCGGACGGCTTCGTGTCCGTGGACGCGCGGGGGACGCCGGGATCGCTCGTGACGCGGCCGCTCTGCTTCGAGGGCGGGAAGCTCGCCGTGAACGCATCGATCGGCGCGGGCGGGTCGCTCGCGGTCGCCGTGCTCGACCGCTCCTACCGCCCCCTCGAAGGCTACCGGCGCGAAGACTGCGCGCCGCTCTCGGGCGACGGGCTCGGGCTGCCCGTGCGCTGGAAGACAACGAACACGCTCCCGCCCGCCGGCGAGGAGCGCCACGTGCGCCTCCAGTTCTTCCTGGCCGACGCGTCGCTCTACTCCTTCCGCATCGAGTGAGGGAACCATGCGACATCTCGGCGACAAATCAGTGACTGTCCCCGGATTCCCCTGACGCACGGCTGGCCTGCCGTGATGCTCCATGTAGACAATCGATGGTCTCTACATTAGACTGTGGGCGTGGAGCACGCCGCACGAGCGTGTGCCGGGAGGCTTGGGATGCAGCGGCCTGTCGAGACGAAAGAGGAGGTGCTGGAGGCGCTCCGAGGAGCGCGGCAGGCGCTTCGAGAACTCGGCGTGCGACGCCTGGGACTCTTCGGTTCTTTCGCCCGCGGCGAGAGCTCCCGCGACAGCGACGTCGATCTGCTCGTGGAATTCGAGCCGGGCCGGAAGACGTTCGATCGCTTCATGGACGTGGCGTTCCTGCTCGAAGCGGTCTTGCGGCGGCGCGTCGAGATGGTCACGCCTGAATCGCTCAGCCCCTACATAGGCCCTCATATCCTTCGGGAGATCGAGTATGTCCCTGTCGCCGCTTGAGTACCTGCGGCATGTGCTCGATGAGGCAGATTACCTGTGCCGAGAGGCGACGTGCTTGACCAGGGCGCAGTTCCTTGCCGACGACAGGGCCAAGCGTGCGTTCGTGCGGAGTCTCGAGATCATCGGCGAGGCGGTGAAGAAGGTTCCCCAGGACCTGCGGTCTCGATACCCGGAGATTGCCTGGCGCGCCATGGCGGGGATGCGCGACAAGGTGATCCACGACTACTTCGGAGTCGACTGCGAAATCGTCTGGGACGCTGCCGCAACAAAGGTGCCCGTGCTGCAGAAACAGATCCGGACGCTTTTGGCTCGAGAGGAACCGCCGGCCCTCAGAGGCTCCAGCCCCGGCGGTATTCCCACCTGACCCAGCGCTGCGCCTCCGGGTTGTTCGTGACCTTCAGGTTCTCCGGGTCCCAGGCGATGCGGCCGTCGGCGCGCTGGGCGACGTTGCCCAGGCAGCAGGTCTCCGTGACCGGGCCGGAGATGTCGAAGTTGGAGCACGCGGGCGGGCCGCCCTTGCAGGCGCGGACCCAGTCCATCTCGTGGCAGTCGGGCACGCGCGGCAGGGTCTTGGGCGGCGGCGCGAACTCCTTCATGCGCGCCTCGGGGAGCAGCCGCGCGCCGTTGCCGTAGACGCCGCAGGTGAGCATGCCGTTGGAACCCTTGAAGGTGACGCCGCCCTCGGACTCGCCGACCGCGGCCGCGTCATCGATGCCCTCGGGAAGCGGCGCGCGCATGCCCTCGTACCAGTTGAGCGTCACGGGCGGGAGGCTGCCGCGCGCGGGGAACCGGTAGGTGACGATGGCCGAGAGCGGGTGCACCTCCTCCGAATTGCCGCACGTCGCGGCCTCGACCGTCGCCGGCGCGCCGAGCTTGAGCGCCGCGAACACCGGACCGAGGGTGTGCGCGCCGCGGTCGCCCATCATCCCCGAGCCGAAATCCCACCAGCAGCGCCAGACGCGCGGGTGATAGGCCGAGTGATACGGCCGCATCTTCGCCGGGCCGATCCACACGTCCCATTCGAGGCCCGGCGGCGGCGCGGGCGTCTCGGCCGGCCGGACGCCGACGGGCGCGCTCCAGCTCGCGTGGCCCCACGGGTAATACGTGAGGCTGCACCAGGCGTCGACCTCGGTGACCTCGCCGATGGCGCCGCTCCAGATCCACTCGCAGACGAGGCGGTGGGCCTCGCTCGACATGCCCTGGTTCCCGGTCTGCGTGGCGACCTTGGCCTCGCGGGCCGCGAGCGTCAGCGCCCGCGCCTCGTACACATCATGCGTGAGCGGCTTCTGGCAGTAGACGTGCTTGCCCGCGCGCATGGCCGCCATCGAGATGACCGCGTGCGTGTGATCCGGCGTCGCGATGACGACCGCCTCGATGTCCTTCTGCCGCTCGAGCATGACGCGGTAGTCCTTGTACGTCGCGGCGGCGGGATAGCGCTTGAACGTCCCCGCAGCGTACTCGAAGTCGACATCGCAGAGCGCGACGATGTTCTGCGACGCCACGCCGGCGAGGTTGGCGGCCCCCATGCCGCCGACCCCGATGCCGGCGATGCAGAGCTTGTCGGACGGGGCCGCGACCGTGCCGCCGAGCACGTGGCGCGGCACGATGGTGAGGGCGGACGCCGCGGCGGCCGCGCCGATGAACTTTCGCCGAGAGAACGCGCGTGCTGACATGCGAAGCTCCTTTCCTCGAGGCTCCCGCGGGCGCGGCCCGCCGCGCGCGGAGGCCTCGCGTGCGTGCCTTCATGCAGGATGCTATCCGAGGACGCGCGGGCGATCAACACGCGCGAGGGCGCTCCCTTCTTCAACACGGCGCCGATCTCGGGTACCATCGAGAGCATGTCGCTCCAACGAACCGCATTCGTGCTGCTGCTCTGGGCGGCCTCGGCCGCCGCCGCCGAGGAACGCGCGGCCGCCGCCCTCGGGGCGGCCGAGGGCGGCGCGCGGTACGTGAGCGACATTGCCGATCGCGTCGCGCTTGCATGCGAGCAGGGCCGGGCGCGTGGTGCCCGAGGCCCTTGGCGTACTGCATGTCCCCCAGCCTGAGCGGCGTGGCCGGCCGGCCGTCGGGCGGCTTCACGGCCG
>JBFZCA010000004.1:0-14928 GCA_041308205.1 Planctomycetota bacterium
CGAAGTGCGGCGGCGCGTTCGTGACCTCGCCCCGGGCGGAGGGTACATCGCCGCGGCCGTCCACTGCATCCAGCCCGACGTGCCGCCCGAGAACCTCGTCGCCATGTGCGACGAGGTGCGCGCCGCCGGGCGCTATCCGATCGCGGCGGAGTGAGCGGCGGGGCGCCGCCGGCAGGCGTGCGCGGCACTCGGAACGCGCCGCCTCGTCCTCACAAATACCCGAGCTGCGCGAGCTGGGCGCGCATCGCGGCGTGGTCGCGCGGATCGACGCGGCCCGTTGCCGCCTGCGCGATCTCCGCATCGAGCGCGCGCAGGAGCTCCGCGCACGGGCCTTCGCCCGGCGCGAACGGCCGGAGCTCTCCCGGGTCGTCCGCCAGGTCGTACGCCCGCGCCGCGCCGCTCTCGATATCGCGAACGACCTTCCATCTCGCATCGCGGCACCCGATCTCGCGGTACGCATCGCCGATGCCCTCCGGCAGCGCATCGTCGGGCGCGAAGTCGCGGTTGCGGGCGAAGAACGCGGGGCCGTTCGCGGCGGCGCCCTGTTCGATCGCCGGAAGGAGCGAAACGCCCTGGACCGCGTCCTCTCCGCCCCGAACGCCCGCGAGCGCGAGCACCGTCGGCATGATGTCGACGCCCCGCGCGACCCCGCGCACGACGCCGGGGCGCACGAGCCCGGGCGCGTGCACGATCAGCGGAATGTCGAGCACCTCGTTGAAGAGATGCGTGCCGTGCAGGTCGAAGATCCGCGCCGGCCGCTCGGTCGCGCCCATGCGCTCGCCCCACGACTCGCCGTGATCGGCCGTGACGATGAGGACATCGGGCTGCGCGGCCTTGAGAAGCGCCGGCAGCCACTCCTCGCTGAAGCGGTCGACCGCGCGCGCGTAGATCTGCCTGAGCGCCGCGCGGTTCTTCTCGCGCTGCCAGGGATCCTGGACGGCGAGCGTCGCGATCAGCTCCTTGCAGCGCACGTCCCACTCAGCGAGCTCGAACCGCCGCGAGAGATAAGGAAGATGCGTCCACCAGTAATGGACGAACGCGAAGTATCCGCCCCGGCCGCGGGCGTTGAACCACGCGCACATCGCCGCGGGATCCTGCGACGAGCCCGCCACGGCCGCCTCGGGGCACTTGAAGAAGAGATACGCGGGCTCGAAGACGAACGACGCCGTCTCGAAGCCCGCCGCGCGCATGCGGCTGAACACGGTCGCGGCATCGGTCGTCCACGGCTGCTCCCATCGCACCAGGCCCAGCCGGTGCGCCGGGATCCCCGTGCACATCGACGCGATGGCGGGAACCGTCCATGGCGCGGACGCGACCGCGGTCTCGAACCGCGCCCCGTCGGCCGCCAGCAGATCGACGGTGCGGGTCCGCCGCGCCGGGTTGTAGCACCCGAGGAAATCGGGGCGCAGCGAGTCGGCGACGAGCAGCAGAATTCGCATGCCCGCGAGTGTAGCGCGCGGCGCGATCGCGCGCCAAGGGCGGTCTCGAGATCGAGAAGCCTTCTTGAAGAAGCCTCCGGGGCCGATATTCTTAGTGTTCTGCAAGGCGGCGGGCGGAGTATGCCCGCACGCCCGACCGCGCCGCCGGCACGTGCGCCGTGCGCCGCGCATCGCAGCGAACCAAGGAGCACCTCCATGGCAGACCTTCGCTTCACGCTTCCCGACGGCAGCGAGCTTGTCTTCCCCGCGGGTTCGACCGGCAGGCAGATCGCCGCCTCGATCGGCGCCAAGCTGGCGGCGGCGGCGGTGGGCATCGCGCTCGACGGCACGATCCTCGACCTCGACCGGCCGCTTGCGACGGGAGGCGCGGTGCGGATCATCACGACGCAGCCGCGCGGGGTCAAGGACGGCGACATCGACAAGCTCGACCGCGATGCGCTCGCGCTGATCCGTCATTCGGCATCGCACGTCATGGCCGAGGCGATCGTGTCGCTCTATCCCGAGGCCAAGCTCGTCTACGGGCCGCCCGTCGAGAACGGCTTCTACTACGACATAGACCTCGACCGCCCGCTCGGGAACGACGACTTTCCGGCCATCGAGGCCGCCATGGCGACAATCGTCGCGGCCGACAAGCCGTTCCGCCGCATCGAGTGCTCGCACGAGGAGGCCGCCGCGCGCGTCGCGGGCGATGTGTACAAGACCGAGAACCTGCGCGGCGTCCCCGCGGGGGAAGTCATCAGCTTCTACCGCACGGGCGACGAGCCGGACGCGTTCACGGACCTGTGCCGCGGGCCGCACGTGCCGTCGACCGGCCGGATCGGCGCCTTCAAGCTCATGCAGGTCTCGGGCGCCTACCTCCACGGCGATGAGAAGCAGAAGCAGCTCCGGCGCGTCTACGGCACGGCGTGGCCCGCCAAGGCCGGGCTCGACGCGTACCTCGAGCGCCTGAAGCTCGCCCAGGAGCGCGACCATCGCAAGCTGGGGCAGGACCTCGAGATCTTCTCGATCGCGGATGATGTCGGCCCCGGTCTGATCCTCTGGCTCCCGAACGGCGCCGTCATCCGCCAGGAGCTCGAGACGCTGGCCGCCGAGCAGGAGTTCCTGGCCGGCTACAAGCGCGTCGCGACCCCCCACATCACCAAGGCGGCGCTGTACCGCCGCTCCGGGCACCTGCCCTACTACCAGGGCAGCATGTACCCGCCCATGGTGCTCGACGATGACCAGGAATACTACCTGAAACCCATGAACTGCCCCCACCACCACATGATCTACCTCTCGCGGCCGCGCAGCTACCGCGAGCTGCCGCTCAGGCTCGCCGAGTACGGCGACTGCTACCGCTACGAGAAGTCGGGGGAGCTCGCGGGCCTGCTCCGCGTCCGCGGCATGTGCATGAACGATGCGCACATTTACTGCAGCATCGACCAGGTCAGGCAGGAGTTCCTGGCCACGATCAACCTGTCGCGCCTGTACTACACCATGTTCCGCATCACTGACTTCTGGATGCGGCTGTCGCTCCACAGCAAGGACAAAAGCAAGTACATCGCCAACGAGGAGCTGTGGGAGAAGTCCGAGGAGATCGTCCGCGACGTCCTCAAGGAGTGCGGGCTCCCGTTCGAGGAACGCCGGGGCGAGGCCGCCTTCTACGGGCCGAAGATCGACTACCAGCTCAGGAACGTCATCGGCCGCGAGGAGACCGCGTCGACCACGCAGCTCGACTTCGCCATGCCGGAACGCTTCGATCTCACCTTCGCGGCGCCGGACGGCACGCGCCAGCGGCCCCTCATCATCCACCGCGCGCCGCTCGGCACGCACGAGCGCATGATCGCGTTCCTGCTCGAGCATCTCGGCGGCGCGTTCCCGACGTGGCTTGCGCCCGTGCAGGTCATGGTGATCCCGGTCGGCAACCGCTTCGAGCAGTACGCCCGCGACATCGCCGCCCGGCTGAGGACGACCTTCATCAGGGCCGAGGTCGACGACTCGGCGGACTCCTTCAACAAGAAGATCCGCAACGCCGTGACGAGCAAGATCCCCAACATGTGGATCGTGGGCGCCAAGGAGCAGGAAACCGAATCGATCACGTGGCGGCGCTACTGCGTCACGCCGCAGGCGACCATGAAGCTCGCCGAGGCCCACGAAGCGCTCGCGGAGAGCCGCCGTGCACGGCTGATGGACAACTTCCCGGACGTGCACCCCAAGGGCTGGGAGGAATAGGCGGCCCGCCGGCCCTTCACTCTTCTGAAAACGGCCCCGAGGCTGTATTATTGAGATGTCTGTCCAACGGGCTGAGGTTAACACGAACCATGCTTCAACGACAACTTCTTCTCCTGCTTGTACTTGCAGCGATCTCCGTGCCCGTGAAGCTCGGCGCCGCCGGCCAGGTGCTCATCAGCGAGTTCATGGCCTCGAACCTGACGGCGGTCCGGGACGAGGACGGCGAGTACACGGACTGGATCGAGCTCTACAACGCGAGCGACGCGGCCGTCGACCTGACCGGCTGGTCGCTCACCGACGATCCGCAGTACCTGCGCAAGTGGATCTTCCCGGCCGTGACGATCGGGGCCGGGAGATTCCTGCTCGTCTTCGCGTCGGGCAAGGACCGCCGCGACCCCGCGTACGAGCTCCACACGAACTTCCAGCTCTTCGCCGACGGGGAGTACCTGGCGCTCGTCGCGGCCGACGGCACGACTGTTGTCCACGCGTTCGAGAACTACGCGCTCCAGGTCGAGGACGTGTCGTACGGCTTCGCGCAGGAGTCGTCCGCGTACAACGTCATCGGCCCCGACGTTCCCGCGCGCGCCTTCGTCCCGATCGACAGCTCCCTCGGCACGACGTGGACCGGCACCGTGTTCAACGACGCCGCGTGGACGAGCGGGACGGCCAGCATCGGGTACGATACCGGCTCGGACTACGACAGCCTCATCGACATCGATCTCCAGGCCGCCATGTACAACATCAACTGCACCGCGTACATACGGGTCCCGTTCTCCCTCGCGGACGCCTCGGCCATCTCGACCGTGCGCCTGCGCATGAAGTACGACGATGGGTTCGCCGCCTACCTCAACGGCGTGAAGATCATGAGCAAGAACGCGCCGAGCGTGCTGGCCTACAACTCGTGCGCCACGGTGATCCACGACGATGCGTACGCGGTCATATTCGAGGAGTACGAGGTGGGAATCGAGGCGGGCATGCTCCGCGACGGCGCCAACGTGCTTGCCATTCAGGGCCTGAACTATCCCGCGACGAGCTCCGACTTCCTGATCATCCCGGAGCTCGATGCCATGGAGGCGGGCCCGATCGACACGAGCGCCGCGTACTACCTGCACGATCCGACGCCGGGCTCGATCAACAGCAGCACCGGTTACCTCTCGGTCAGTCCCGCGCCGACCTTCTCGCGCGAGAGCGGCGTCTACACGAGCATCTTCTCGCTCGTGCTGTCCTCGCCCGCGCCGGGCGCCGTGATCCGCTACACGCTCGCCTGGTCGGCGTCGGTGCCGTCCGAGAGCTGGCCCGTGTACTCGTCGCCGCTCTCGATCAGCCAGAACGCCATCGTCCGGGCCCGCGTCTACGCGCCGGATGCCGTGCCGAGCCGTATCGTCACCCACTCGTACACGCGCCTCGATACGACGACGGCGGCGTTCACGTCGAACCTGCCGCTCGTCGTCGTCAACACGTTCGGCCTCAGCATCCCGGCCGAGCCCCGCATCCCCGGCTTCATGCAGGTGTTCGCGGCGGGCGCCGCGCGCACCGCCTTGAACTCCGCGCCGCAGTTCCAGAGCGTCATCGGCATCGAGCAGCGGGGCTCGAGCTCCGCCGGCTTCCCGAAGAAGCAATA
The DNA here is from genome assembly GCA_041308205.1 of Planctomycetota bacterium. Classification (GTDB taxonomy): domain Bacteria; phylum Planctomycetota; class UBA8108; order UBA8890; family UBA8898; genus UBA8898. The sequence continues at coordinate 5,272 of JBFZCA010000004.1, forward strand.
CAGCGTCGAGCTGTGGGACGAGCACGGCCTGGACTACAGCGCGTCGATCCTCGGCTTCCCGCGCGAATCGGACTGGATTCTCTACGGCCCGTACAGCGACAAGTCGCTCATGCGCAACGTGCTCGCCTACGGCTTCAGCAACGACATCGGCACCTACGCGGTCAGGACCCAGTTCGTCGAGGTATTCCTGAAGACGGCCGTCGGGACGCTCACCTACGCCGACTACGTCGGCGTCTACGTCTTCATGGAGAAGATCAAGCGCGACGAGGACCGCCTGGACATCGCCAAGCTTCTGCCGTCCCAGAACGCCCAGCCCGATGTGACCGGCGGGTACATACTCAAGGTCGACCGCCTCGACCCCGGCGATGTCGGCTTCACCACGACGCGCGGCACGGCGATCTGCTACGTCGATCCCAAGGAGATCGAGATCACGACCGCCCAGAAGGCCTACATCAAGGGCTACCTCGACGCCTACGAGACTGCGCTCTTCGGCGCGGGCTTCACGAATCCCACGACCGGCTACGCCGCGTACATCGATGTCGATTCCTTCATCGACCATTTTCTCCTCACGGAGCTCGCGAAGAACATCGACGGCTACCGCCTGAGCACCTTCTTCTACAAGGACCGCGGCGGCAAGCTCGTGTCCGGCCCGATCTGGGACTTCAACCTGTCGCTCGGGAACGCCAATTACGCCGATGGCTGGCTCACGACCGGCTGGTACCTGGACCTGACGAGCTCCGGGGCGGCTCCCTGGTGGAAGCGGCTTCGCCAGGATCCCGAGTTTCTCCAGAAGACGGTCGACCGGTGGGCCCTGACGACCCGCAAGGCGCTCGCGACCTCCGCCATGCTGACGCGCGTCGAGGCGTGGGCCGATCTGCTCCTCGAGTCGCAGGCCCGCAATTTCGTCAGGTGGCCGATCCTCGGGGTGTACATCTGGCCCAACTGGTACGTCGCCCCCACCTGGCGGGCGGAGCTCGACTGGATGAAGAACTGGATCAGCGGCCGAGCGACGTGGATCAGCAGCAACTATCTGACCGCTCCCACGCTCAGCCACAACGGCGGCATCGTGCCGTCCGGCTTCAGGTTCACGATCTCGACGCCCACGGGGGCCATCTACTACACGCTCGACGGCTCCGATCCGCGCCTCACGGGCGGCTCCATCGCTCCGAGCGCGATCCTGTACGGCGGCGTGATCACCGTGACCGAGAACACGATCGTGCGGACGCGCGCCAAGCTGAACGCGCAGTGGAGCGGCATCATCGAAGCGACCTACGTGGTCGACCCGCCGCCGCTCATCGTGACGGAGATCATGTACCACCCGCGCGAGGCCGCCCCGCCGACGCCTTACTACGACAACGACTTCGAGTTCATCGAGATCCATAACAAGGCCGCCGTGCCCTACGATCTCTCGGGAGCGCGCTTCACGAACGGCATCGACTTCACGTTCCCCGAGGGCATGGTGCTGGAGCCCAAGGCGTACGCGGTGATCGTCAGAAACATGGAGGCCTTCACGTCGCGCTACGGCTCGGCGGGCAGCCTCGTCCTCGGCCAATACACGGGCGGCCTGAGCAACGGCGGAGAACACATACAGTTCTTCGGTCCGGTCAACGAGCCGATCCTCGACTTCGTCTACGACGATGTCTGGTACCCCGAGACCGACGGCATCGGCTACTCGCTCGTGCTCGTCGATACTGCGACGGCCCCGAGCTTCCTGAGCGAACCGGAGTCCTGGCGCCTGAGCACCGAGATCGACGGCTCGCCGGGCGCGGAGGATACCGGCGGGATCGTGCCGGGCGGCTGGCAGATTCCCGGCGACGCCAACCAGGACGGGCGTCTCGACATCTCGGACGCGGTCGGGCTCCTGCGCCTCCTGTTCGCCGGCGGCGGTCTGGTGCCGCCCTGCGACGGCCCGACGCTCGGGGATGGCGGCACGCGCACGCTGCTCGACGTGAACGGCGACGCCTTCGTCAACATTGCCGATCCCGTCTACCTGCTCGCGTATCTCTTCGCACACGGCCCGCCGCACGTGCTCGGCACGGCCTGCGTGAGAATCGAGGGCTGCCCGGCCGTCTGCTGGTGAGCGGCCTTCTCGCCGAGGCCCGCGTCTCATCTGGCGCTCCGTCCCCTCGTACGCCATAATCCGGACTGCGGGCTCGGCCCGCGGCGGCAGCCCCGCCGCGCGCGTTCGGCGCCCGCCGAGAGTCTGGTATGAGCTACCTTGAAGAACTGAATCCCCGGCAGCGCCAGGCCGTCGAGATCCTCGAGGGCCCGGTGCTGGTCATCGCGGGCGCGGGCTCGGGCAAGACCAAGACCCTGGCCTATCGCGTCGCCCATCTCGTCAAGAACGGCGTGCGGCCGGAAACGATTCTGCTCCTCACCTTCACGCGCCGCGCGGCCGAGGAGATGCTCCGCCGCGCCCAGGCCGTCATCGGCAAGACCGGCAAGGGCGCCTTCGCGCACATGTGGGGCGGCACGTTCCACGCGACGGCGAATCGGCTGCTGCGCACGTACGCCAAGTCGATCAAGCTGGCGCCCGAGTTCACGGTGCTCGATGAGGGCGACAGCCGCGACCTCATGGACATGGCGCGGCGCGACATCAAGGCGGCCGAGCAGCCCAAACGCTTCCCCCAGAAGGGGACGCTGCTCGCGGTCTACTCGCGCACCGTCAACACCGGCCGCGGCGGCGCCGCGCTCAGGGAGACGCTGGAGCGTTTCTATCCGTGGTGCCTGGAGCACGAGGAGCGGCTCACGGAGCTCTTCCGGCGCTACGTCGCGCTCAAGCAGGAGCGCAACCTGCTGGACTACGACGACCTGCTGCTCTTCTGGCACGAGCTCCTCCAGGACGACCGCACCGCCGATCTCCTGGAGAGCCGCTTCAGCCACATTCTCGTCGATGAGTACCAGGACACCAATCCGGTGCAGGCCCAGATTCTCGTGCGCATGCGGCGGCGCAACCGCAACATCATGGTCGTCGGCGACGATGCCCAGGCGATCTACGGGTTCCGCGCGGCCACGGTCCGGAACATTCTCGACTTCCCGAAGCAGTTCCCGGACTGCACGGTCGTCACGCTCGAGCAGAACTACCGCTCGGTCCAGCCCGTCCTGGACGTGACCAACAAGGTGATCGCCTACGCCAAGGAGCGCTACACCAAGGACCTGTGGAGCGAGCGCACGAGCGCGCAGAAGCCGTATCTGGTCACCTGCTACGACGAGCCGCAGCAGAGCACGTTCATCATCGACACGCTGCTCGCCCATCGCGAGGAGGGCGTGCCGCTCAGGCGCCAGGCGGTACTCTTCCGCGCGAGCCAGCTCAGCGCCAACCTGGAGCTCGAGCTCGTGCGGCGCAGCATCCCGTACCACAAGTTCGGCGGCCTGCGCTACCTGGAGGCCGCGCACGTCAAGGACATGATGAGCTTCCTGCGCGTCATGGAGAACGGCCGCGACGACCTGGCCTGGCACCGCATGCTGAACCTGCTCCCCGGCGTCGGCCAGTCGACGGCCGCACGCGCGGTCGAGGCCTTCGCCGCCGGGGGCGGATCGTTCACGAGCCTCAAGGACTTCGCCGTGCCCCCGCGCGCGGAGGAGCGCTTCAAGGCGCTCGCCGAGCTGCTCTGCACGCTGCACGGCTCGAAGCGCCCGCTCCCCGAGGAGGTGCGCAAGGTCAGGGAGTTCTACGGCACGCTCCTTGAGGACCTCTACGAGAACGCCGAGGTCCGCGACCGAGACCTCGACCACCTGGAGGCGATCTCGCAGCGCTACAAGAGCCGGCGCGAGTTTCTGACCGACCTGGCGCTCGACCCGCCCGCATCGACGTCGGACTTCGCCGCCGACCCGTCGCGCGACGAGGACTGGCTGGTCCTGTCGACGATCCACTCGGCCAAGGGCCTCGAATTCGACGCCGTCTACTTGATTCACGCGGCCGACGGCTGCCTCCCGAGCGATCTGGCCACCGAGACCGAGGAGGAGCTCGAGGAGGAGCGGCGGCTGCTCTACGTCGCCATGACGCGCGCGCGCAACTTCCTCTACGTGAGCTTCCCGTTCCGCTACTATTCGCGGCCGTACGGGACCGGCGACCGGCACACCTACGCGCAGCTCACGCGTTTCATCCCCCCCGTGCTCTTCGACTGCTTCGAGCGCATCAAGCTCGCCCAGGAGATCGTGCCCGACGAGGTCATGGACGCGGCCGACATCCAGCAGCGAATTCGCAGCAAGTGGTGGTGACGCGCGGCCGGGCCTTGGCCCGGCGGCGCCGTCTCGGCTATAATATCGATTCGCGATGTGCTCGGCGCTTCGACGCCGTGGGCAACAGGTTCGACGAACTCTTTTTCTGGAGGAACGAGCGTATGCGCACCCAACTCTCTCGTCGTCATCTTCTGAAGTCGGCGGCGGCGGCCGGCGTCGGCCTCGCCGCCATGAAGAGCAGGACCATTGCCGCCGATGCCCCGAAGTTCAGGGCGGGCCTCATCGGCTGCGGCGGCCGCGGCAACGGCGCGGGCGGCGATCTCCTGCGGGCCTCCGAGAAGAGCGGCATCAAGGTCGAGCTCACGGCGGTCCACGATGTGTACGAGGGCCAGGCCAAGAACGCGGCCAGGCACTTCAACGTCGATGCCGCGCACACGTTCTGGGACTTCGACGGCTACAAGAAGCTCCTCGACTCGGGCGTGGACATCGTCATCCTCGGCACGCCTCCCGGCTTCCGGCCCGAGCACTTCGAAGCCGTCGTCGCGGCGGGCAAGCACTGCTTCGCCGAGAAGCCGGTGGCGACCTTCGCGCAGGACTGCCGCCGCTTCATCAAGGCGGGCGAGGAGTCCGTGAAGAAGAACCTGACGGTGGTCGCGGGCACGCAGCGCCGCCATCAGCGCAATTACGTCGAGACGATGCAGAAGATCTACGACGGCGCCATCGGCGAGATCAAGGCGCTCCGCGCCTACTGGTGCGGCGGCCCGGTCATGAAGGGCCGGCCGCGCACGCCGGGCCAGAAGGACATGGATTTCCAGCTCAAGGCCTGGTACTCGTTCGTGTGGATCTGCGGCGACCAGATCGTCGAGCAGCACCTCCACAACCTCGATGTGTGCAACTGGGTGATGCGCGGGCACCCCGTCAGCGTCTACGCGTCGGGCGGCTGCGCGTGGCGCCCCAAGGAGGAGTGGTACGGCAACATCTACGACCACCTCACGGCCGACTACACGTACGACGGCGGCGCGCACATGCTGAGCATGTGCCGCCAGTACAAGGGCTGCGATGACAACGTCTCGGAGGCCATCATCGGCTCGGAGGGCGAGAGCAACGGCGTGTCGATCTGGCGCAAGGGGCAGAAGACGTTCGACGGCCCCGGCGGCGAGAACCCCTACGTCCAGGAGCACATCGACATGCTCAAGAACATCGTGCGCGGGGGCGGCGAGCCGCTGCTCAACGAGGCCGTGGGCGTCGGCGAGAGCACGATGACGGCCATCATGGGCCGCATGTCGGCCTACACGGGCAAGGTCGTCACGTGGGACCACGTGATGAAGGTCAACGACAGCCAGATGCCCGAGTCGAGCTGGGACGCAACGATCCCGATTCCGCCCGTGGCGGTGCCGGGCGCGTAACGGCGCGGGTGCATTCACGCGCACGTGCGAACGGGGACGGCTCCCGGGAGCCGTCCCCGTTCTTTCATCTGCGTTTTCTTCTCTGCACGGGCCCGCGCGCTTGGTAGGATGGTCTCTCCGCGATCGCCGCGCACGAAGGCGCGCTCCCGCCGCTCGAGGCCTGCACACGCGCCACGTCCCGATGTACAATACGGGCAACCATTTCACACGAGAAAGGAACTTGCCATGAGACAGTCTGTCGCTTCGTTGTGCGCGGCGCCGCTCGCGATGATCCTGATCGGCTGCACGGCGTGCGCCGCCGCGGACGGGCCGCTCAACACCCCGCCGGCGGGATTCACGGCGCTCTTCAACGGCGCGAACCTCGACGGCTGGTACGGCCACGGAACGCAGGACCCGCGCACGCTGTGGGCCATGGGCGACGCGCTGGCCGCGCACAAGGAGAAGACCCGCGCGGACCTGCGCGCGCACTGGCGCGTCGACGGGGGGATCCTCATCAACGACGGCCAGGGCCTCTACGCCACGACCGACAAGGACTACGGCGACTTCGAGCTCCTGGTCGAGTACAAGACCGTCGCCACGGCCGACAGCGGCATCTACCTGCGCGCCGTTCCCCAGGTCCAGATCTGGGACTACACCGAGGCGGGCGGCAAGTGGAGCATCGGCGCGGACAAGGGCTCCGGCGGCCTGTGGAACAACAGCCCCGGCGCGCCGGGCAAGGACCCGCTGGTCCTCGCCGACAAGCCGTTCGGGGAGTGGAACGCGCTCAGGATCATCATGGTCGGCGAGCGCGTGACCGTGTTCCTGAACGGGAAGCGCGTCGTCGACCACGCGCGCATGGAGAACTACTTCGACCGCGACCGCAAGCTCCCCGTCTTCCCCAAGGGGCCGATTCAGTTGCAGACCCACGGCGGCGAGATCTGCTGGCGCAACGTGTTTCTCCGCGAGATCGCGGCCGAGGAAGCCTGCGCCATTCTGCGCGCGGGCGGTGTCGAGAAGCCGGCGGCGGATGGCGGCTTCGCGCCGATCTTCAACGGCAAGGACTGGACCGGCTGGAAGGGGCCGACCGGCCAGAACGTCATCGCGGACGGCGCCATTCACGCGCAGTCGGGCACGATCTTCACCGAGGAGGAGTTCGAGGATTTCGCCGTGCGCTTCCAGTTCACGCTGCCCAAGGGCGGCAACAACGGCCTGGCGATCAGGTATCCGGGCGCGGGCGACACGGCCTACGTCGGCATGTGCGAGCTCCAGGTCCTGGACAACGAGGACCCGCAGTACGCCACGCTCGACCCGCGCCAGTACCACGGCAGCGCCTACGGCATGGCGGCCGCGCACCGCGGCTACCTCAGGGCGCCGGGCGAGTGGAACTTCCAGTGCGTGACCGTCAAGAGTTCGACGATCGTGGTCGAGCTGAACGGGACGCGCATCCTCGACGCCGACCTCGGCAAGATCACGAAGGCCATGTACGAGCTCGACAAGTTCGGGGGCAGGAACCGGACCAAGGGCAGCTTCGGCTTCGCCGGCCACGGCCTGCCGGTCAAGTTCCGCGCGATCGAGCTCAAGAAGCTGTAGCGCGCGCCCGCGCGGAAGAGGCTCGCTCGTCGCGCGCGGCGATGCGGGGGCCGCGCCCCGTCACTTGATGTCGATGTCGTGCTCGATGTCCCCGTCCTTGAGCGTGATCTCCCTGCGGTAGTAGGGCTCGCGGTTCTCCATTTTCGCGTAGGCTTCCATGTCGGTCGGATCGGCGGGCAGCCTCGGCGCCTCGAGGATGTACGCGCCGGGCTCGATGTCGGCGATCTCGTAGGTGTCGTTCTGGTTCACCATGCCGATGCCGACCTGGTACTTGGAGCTCTCGATGGAAGCCTTGATGTCCATAACCTTGATGTCCTCGGGAGCCGGCCCCCCCGGCCTGCGCAGGGTGAGCATGCGCATCGGCGCCGGCGGATACCCCTTGACCTTGCCGAACACCTTGAACCCCTTGCCGACCTCGACGTCGACGCGGCTCGCCTGCTCGTTCTCGACCGCGACGACGCGCGTCTTGACGCTGAACTTGCCCGTCTGCATGGCCGCGACATCGATGATCGTGAGCACGTACTCGCCGGCGGCGAGGTTCTCGAACCGGAACTGCCCGGTCGCGTCGGTCATGCGCTGCTCGAGCGCGGCGCTGCCGCTCATGAGCTGCACCATCATGGCGGCCTTGGGCGCGCCGCCTTCGATGACCGCGCCCTCGATGGCGCCGCCCCGCCTGAGCACCAGCGTGATCGGCTCGCTCACCTGGTCCCGCGAAAGCGCCACGGGCACGGCCTCCGACGGCGCGAACCGGGAGTGGGTGGCGCTCACGAGGTACTCGCCCTCCGCGAGGTGTTCGACGAGGAAGCGGCCGTCGGCGTCGCTGGGGCTCTCGGGCGCCCCCGCGTCGAAGAACTGCGGGAGGAGCTTCCTGAGCATCGCGCCGGCGTCGTCGCCTCCCTTGCGCTCGAGACGGACCACGGCGCCCTCGACGGCCGCGCCGTCTCCCAGCGTCACGCGGCCGCGCACGACGGCGCCGGCCGTGACGACGATCTTCACATTCTGGTAGTCTTGGCCCGCCACGACTTCGATCGTGTCGGAGCGGCCGGGCGCGAACCCCGGCACCCTGGCCTGGACCTCGACTTTCCCGACCGGCGCCTCGACGCTGTAGCTTCCGTCCTCGCGCGCCTCGGCGGCCACCTCGCCCTGGCCGCCCGCGACCATGTCCTGGAGCTTTCGGATGCTCTCGAAGAGCGCGTCTTCCGTGATGGGCCGCGCAAACACCTTTCCCCCCGCGCCGGGCGGCGCGCCGGCGGCGGTCACAATTCTGCCGCTGATCCGGCCGTGCTTGGCAAGCCTGAGCTCGACGTTTTGCGTCCCGGCGGGAACGCTCGCCGCGATCGCGGGCGAGTAGCCCGGCTTCGAAGCCCTGAGCCTGAAGGCCTCGCCCTTGATGTCGGCCAGCGCGAACTTCCCCTCCGCATTCGTGCGGGCGGAGCCCTCGCCGCCCGTCGGCACGGCCGTCAGGTTCTGCGCGTCCGATGCCGAGATCTGCGCGCCTTCGACCGGATTGCCCCACGTGTCGAGCACCGTGCCGGCGATCGCGGCAATCGTCGTCTTCTCGATCACGAGCACTATGCCGCTCACATCCGTGGCGCCGTCCAGGACGACGGACTTCGCGCCCTCCTGCGAGAGTATCGCCAGGGGCGAGATGGGCCCGACGCGCAACTGCAGCTCGCCGGCCCCGAGGTGCTCGAACTTGAAGGCGCCGGCGTCGTCCGCGACCGCCCGCTTGCCCGCGGTCATGTTCGAGACAGGATCCGCCAGGCTGGGAAGCAGGTAGACCTCGGCCTTGGGCGCCGGCGTTCCGTCGGCGTACGTCACCAGGCCCGAGAGCGTGCAGCCTTCCGTCAGGAGCACGTCGACCTCGGCCCGCGGCCGCTCGGCGCTGAGCGCGACGGGCTCGGACGCGCGCGGCGCAAGCCCCTCCTTCACCGCGATCACGCGGTATTCCTTGTCGAGCGGCAGGCCGCGGTGCTCGTACGCGCCGCTGTCGTCCGTGGGACGCATGCTCGTGCTGAACGCCATGATCGACTCGACGTCGCCCTGCACGGATCTCGACATCATATCGGCGGGCATGGCCTGCACCCGGGCGCCCGCGAGGGGCTGCTCGTCCGGGCCCGACACGACGCCGGAGATCGCGCCGCCGCGGCTCACGAGGAAATCGACGCCCGTGACATCGATGCCCCGCTGCAGCGCCACGCGCTGGCCGTCCTTGGAATCGATCGACACGTACTCGGTGTCGCCCGAGCGCGGCACCACCCGGTACTCGCCGAGCGGCAGGCCCTGGAGCGCGTACGCGCCGTCGGCGCCCACGACGGCGCAGGGCGCATCGTGCTGCACGAAGGCCATCATGGGCGGCGTCTGCGGGTCGAGGATGCCCGCGACGACGATCATGCCGGCGGCGGGCGCGCGCGTCTCGCGGTCGAGCACCGCACCGGAGATCGAGCACGCCGGCTTGAGCGCGAAGCTCACCTCGAACTCCCGCGGCGCAGGCTCCGCC
>JBFZCA010000005.1:0-4694 GCA_041308205.1 Planctomycetota bacterium
CGTCCGACGGCGCCCGGGGCCCGCGTTCTTTGGGCGCCGTGGTCGTGCGCAACGGGCGCCGCCGCTCGATTAATTCCGCGCCGGAATTGGTTGACTCGCGGGCGGCCGCCCGTAGACTACGAGAACAGAGGTGTTGCGAACGGGAGGTGTCAGATGCGAACGATCGTCCTTGCCTGTGTGCTGCTCGTGATCGGAGCTCCCGCGCTCGATGCGGCGGTCGTCACGCCCATCCAGAGCGAGTGCCTCCCCGAGCCCCCGACGACCGACGGCGTCCTGAACGTCACGGTGGAAGGCTGCGTCCTGCGCATGACGCACACATCGGTCCATATCAACTGCTGCCTCGCGTACGAGCCCAAGGTCGGCATCGAGGGTTTCACGATCACGATCGAGGAGGTCGACAACGGGCCGCCGTGCGATTGCGTCTGCTGGTTCGATCTGGGCCTGACGATCGAAGGGCTGCCGCCCGGCATCTACACGGTCGCCGTGGCGCCGTTTCCCGGCACCGACCCGATGACCTTCACGGTCGAAGTGCCGGCGTGCGAGGACTTCGCCATCATGGCGCCCGAGGTGTGGGCGGTCATGGGGACGCCCGGCGTGGTCGTGCCCGTGTTCGCGACGAACGCCGCGCCGATCCAGGGCTTCTCGTTCGGCGTGACCTTCAACCTGCTGCACGCGCGCATGGCCGACATCAACATCGATGACACCATCACGAAGAAGGTCGGCGCCGAGTTCACGGCGCTCGCCATCGACAACGGCGAGACCTCGCCCGACATCGATACGGGCTGGGCCACGTTCGCCGTCGTCCTGGACGCGGAAGCGCCGTTCGAGGGGCAGACGATTCCGGCGGGCGGCGAGCAGCGCATCGCCAACCTCGTCTACGACCTCCTGATCCCCTCGGGCGGCGCCGCGCGCAGCATGGCGGTGCCGTTCGTCGATGGGCTCGGGGAGCCGCCCGTGCTCGTCGTGTACGCCGTCGATGGGCTCGACGTGCCGCCCGTCAAGAAGAACGGCATCATCCAGCTCGAGTGGCCGCCGGTCTTCATCCGCGGCGATGCCAACGACAACGTCCAGATGACGATCGCCGATCCGATCTACCTCCTGAGCTACCTCTTCGCGCAGGGCCCCGTGCCGCCGTGCAAGGATGCGGCCGACGCCAACGACGACGGCGAGCTCGATCTCGCGGATGCGATCAAGATCCTGGGGTATCTTTTCCTCCAGGGGACGATTCCCCCGCCCTCGCCGCCGGGGCCGGCGGGCATCGATCCGACGCGCGACGAGCTCGACTGCGCGCGAGGGTAGGAGGCTGGAGGCTACAGCCTCAGTCCTCCGCCGCGAGCGAGGCGAGCTCCTCCGGCGTCAGGTCGTGGCTCATGATGTTCAGGCGGTCGGCGGCGCCGGCCGCCATGTAGGCGGCCAGGATCCAGGCGCCGCGGAAGGCGGGACCCGCGCTGAAGCACAGAAGCGAGCGCGGCGCCGCCAGCGCGCCCGCGGTCTCCAGGCCGCCCGCGCCGAGGATGTGCGGCGCGGCGTCATCGCCCTGCCACGCGGTCTCGCTTTCCGAGGCGTAGTCCTTGAGGTCCGCGATGATCATCGCGCGGGCGGGGAGGTACGGCGCGGCCAGCGCGACCCACTTGCCCGCGCGGCCGAGGCCGATGACCGCGATGCGGTCGGCCGCCTTGTCCGCGAGGAACGCGGCCGCGGCGGCGATGTCGCGCACGCGCTCGACGAGCGCCGTCCGGTTGTACGTCGTGAACATCTTGTCGGCGCGCGCGCGCGGCGTGGGCGCGAACGCGGAGTGGAACTCGCCCGTCAGGAACGTGTCGATGGCCAGGACGTGGAGGTTTCTCGAGAGCAGCGCATCGAGCAGCGGGCCCGTCCGGCCCGATGCCGCGTCGATGAGCGCGGCCTTCCCGTCGGGATGGACGATGAGGGCCGCGCCGACCCGCGACGCGCGGCCCGACTCCGCGAGCGGGGCGCTGAAGAGCAGCGCGGGCAGTTTCTGATCGTCCCTGGCGATGCAGAGGCGCAGGCAGGCGGCCCCCGGCGCGGCCGCGTCGTTCCCCAGGTGCGTCAGGCCGAGGAGCTCGGCAACCGGCGGCGCACCCTCGGTGCGGCCCTGGACGTAGACGGCGTGCCGGTAGTAGGCGCCGATCGTCTCGCGGAATCGCGCGAGCGCGGCGGCGTCCTTGGGAAGGTGATTGCGCAGGCGCGCCTTGGCCTCCTCGCGGAGCAGCGCCTCCAGGCCCGCGCGGTCGAGCGCCCCCGGGGGCAGCTCGCGGTCGTGCCAGACGCTCAGGTCCTCGATCTTCTCGATCGCGTACGGCGGTTCCTTGTACGGCGCTGCCGGCGCGCCGCCGAGCAGCCACTTCAGGAAGAAGTTGTAGACGGCCTCGCGCGAGTTGCGGTTGTAGTTGTGGGGCGCCTCGAAGTGCGCGCCGGCGAGGCGGTCGGCCGCGCCGAGGAGTTCGTAGACGCTTTGCACCATCGGGAATTCCACGGCCGGCGTCTTCGATGTCCAGTCGCCGCTTGCGGACACGAGAATGAGCGGCCGCGGCGCCATGAGCGCGGCGATCTCGGGGTTGATCGTGTCGAGGCGCAGGAGCGGCGCGTTCTCGCACTCGCAGCCGCCCTGCATGAAGGCCGAGACCATGCACACGGGCGCGGCGACCTTCACGCGCTCGTCGACGGCCATGAGGATGAAGGTCTGCGTGCCGCCGCCCGAGGCGCCGGTGCAGGCGAGCCTCTCCGGGTCGACGTCGGGCAGGCTCGCCAGGAAGTCCAGGCCGCGGATCGCGTTCCAGAGCTGGAGCTTCATGAGGCTCAGGCCCCAGAGCTCGTTCTGCTCGCTCGCGAAGGAGTGGCCGATCTGGCGCTTGGAATCGCCGTAGCCGACCATGTCGTAGGTGAAGACGACGCAGCCGAGACGCGCCAGAGCGATCGCGCGCATGGGGACGCCGCCCGTGGGCTCGCCCTCATCGGCGAAGCGTCCCTGGCCCCAGTGGCCGTGCGGCGAGAGCACGCCGGGGAAGGGGCCCTGCCGTCCGCGCGGGCGATAGAGGTTGCCGGTCACGTAGAAGCCGGGCCAGGACTCGAAGTAGGCCTTCTCGACCGTGTAGTCCTCGCGCTCGATGCGGTGGAAGATGACGGGCGCGAGCGGCATCTTCTCGGGCGCCGGCAGGAGCCCGCAGGAGGCGAGAATATGGTCTCGAAGGTGCGCCGCGCGCTCGCGCCAGGCCTCGACCGACGGGAACGTGTACGTCGAGTAGGCCATGTTGATGTGGCGGCACTCGCGCGCGCGTCCATCGGGACCGGCCTGCGGATCGAAGGGCCGCGTGCGCGTGAGGGCCCAGCTTGCCGCGGGCTCGAAGCTCCTATCGGCTGCAAGGCACAGGGCGGCGGCTCCGTGTTCGCGGTCGCAGGCGATCGCGACCTTCCCGCCGCCGAAGAGCGCGCTCCCGAGGCGCCGCCACGTATAACGCGCCGGAGAAGCGCGCGCGAGGTCCGGCCGGTCGGTGAAGAACTCCTCGCCGCCGACCTTGAGCGTCACGGCCGCATCCTCCCGCGCCCAGGCCCAGAAGACGTAGTTGAGCTCCTTGAGCGCCGCGCCCTCCGCGGCAAGCGCGGGAAAGGAGTCGGCGGTGAAGAAATACGCCGGGGCCTCGGGAAGAGGGGCCGGCGCGCCGCGCGCCACGGCGACGCAAAGGCACGAGGTCAGGGCGACGGCAAGAATGCGCGCATACTGCATGGGAGCACCTCCAGCGGCGAAGCCGAATGCCACCGCAATTATCGTTGAAGGGAGGGGGCGTGTACAGCGCGCCGGGTTCTTCCACGACTGTGGAATATGGCAATCGCTGCCGTTTTCCACAACCGTGGAATCTCCCCACCGCCCCCAAGCGGGGCCTTCTCCCGGGCCGCGGCCGCCGCTCAGTACGGCGCCGCGAGCGGCGAGGGGCCGAGGCGGTACAGGGCGAGCGGGAGAGGTTCCACGGGAATGCCGTGAATGGCGTTCGGGCTCCATGTCTTCGCCCAGATGCGCGCGTTCCCGTACTTCGCGATCTGGGCCAGGTCGCGGGGACGAAGCTGTTCCGTCCACTTGACCTCGACCGGCACGAACTTCCCGCCGTGCACGTAGGCGATGTCCTTCCCGCAGGCGGGCAGGGTAGTCTTCACGGCGTAGGCGGAGGACGATGTCGCCGAGATCTTCGCCTATATCCGCGACCGCGTTGCTCTCGGCCGCGCCCGGCACGTGCTCGCACAGACCGAGCGGGGTGTGCGCAGACCTTGCTCGCGTGCCCCTGCGAGGCCACGTTCCTCCCGAGCTTTTGCGCGTCGCCGTTGTCAGATACCGCGAGGTGCACTTCAAGCCGTACCGCGTCATCTACGAGGTGAGCGCGCGGCGCGTCGTCGTCCATGCCGTCCTGGATGGGAGGCGTGATCTTCAGACCGCGCTGGCATGGCGGCTGCTGCGATAGAACCTGACGACGGGACCAGGTGCTCGTGGCTCCTGCCCCCGCGGTGGACCGGTTCGAACCCGCACTTGGAGACCCCTGCCTGCCGGGGCTCCCCTCGATCACCCGCCGCCGGTGCCTGCGCCGCCGCCGTTGCTCAGTCCCGCACGACGCGCGCGCCCTCCGCGGGGCGGGCGATGAAGCGCAGTTCCGCACGCGGGCGCTCAGGGGCATGCACGCGGTAGA
>JBFZCA010000006.1:0-3075 GCA_041308205.1 Planctomycetota bacterium
GGTCGCCAAGTTCGGCGGCAGCTCGGTTGCGACCGCCGCGCGCATCAAGCACGTCGCCGACATCATCCAGAAGGATCCGGCCCGGCGTTTCATCGTCGTCTCGGCGCCCGGCAAGGCGCACGCCAAGGACGAGAAGATCACCGACCTCCTCATCCAGTGCGCCCACCACCGCCTCGCGGGCGGCGAGGCCGGCGCGCCGCTCGAGAGGATCCGCACGCGCTATACCGACATATGCCGCGAGCTCGAGCTGCCTCCCGCGACGATCCGCAAGGTGCTCAAGGAGCTCGACACGGTCGTCGCGGGCGACACGTCCCACGGCAGCGCCTACAAGGATGCCCTGAAGGCCATGGGCGAGGAGATCATGGCGCAGATCCTCGCCGACTACCTGCGGGAGGTGCGCAAGGCGCCCGCCCAGTACTTCGGGCCGCGCGATGCCGGCCTCGTCGTCAGCGAGGAGTTCGGCGATGCGTTCCCGCTCCCCGAGGCCGCGAAGAACCTCGAGAGGAATCTGGCAGGCAGGCCCGGCATCACGGTGTTCCCCGGTTTCTACGGCATCACGCCGAAGGGCCAGATGGCGACGTTCAGCCGCGGCGGCTCGGACCTGACCGGCGCCATCGTGGCCGAGGCCGTCGACGCCGACGTGTACGAGAACTGGACCGATGTCGACGGCATCCTCAGGGCCGACCCGTCGATCGTGCCCAACGCCGAGATCATTCACGAGATCACGTACCGCGAGATCCGCGAGCTGGCCTACATGGGCTTCAAGGTGCTCCACCACGACGCCATCATGCCCGTCAGGCGCAAGCATATCCCGATCAACCTCAGGAACACGAACAACGTCGATTTCCCGGGCTCGATGATCGTCGACAGCCGCATCGCGCTCGCCGAGATCCTCGCCGGCGTCGCGATGAAGAAGGGCTTCTGCTGCTTCAACGTCGAGAAATACCTCATGAACCGCGAGGTCGGCTTCGGCCGGCGGTTGCTCGGGATCCTGGAGGACTTCCGCCTCTCCTTCGAGCACATGCCCTCCGGCATCGACTCGGTGAGCGTGTACCTCGATCAGTCGCAGCTCCAGGGCGACATGTCCAGCCAGATCATCCGCCGCATCTACCGCGAGCTCGGCGCCGACAAGGTCGACGTCGAGCACGACAAGGCCATGGTGATCGCCGTCGGAGAGGGCATGAAGCGCCACATGGGCGTCGCGGCACGCCTCGTCAACGCGCTGGCCGCGACGAAGATCAACATCGAGGTCATCAACCAGGGCGCATCGGAGCTGAGCATCCTCTTCGGGGTCCGCGACGACGACGGCGAGCCCGCGGTCAGGGCGATCTACGACGCGTTCTTCGGCGCGGGCCGGAACGGCGAGGCCGAGAAAAACGGGGAGCGCCACCACAAGCGATGAAGACGCCGGCGCATCTGGCGGCCATGCACGACGACCCGGCGCTGCGCGCCGCGTTCGCGCGCGCGTTCGGAGGCCGCGCACCTGCGGCGATCGCGCGCGCGCCCGGGCGCATCAACCTGATCGGCGAGCACACGGACTACAACGGCCTGCCCGTGCTGCCGTTTGCCATTCCCCATGCCATCCGCATCGCCTTCGCGCCGCGCGACGATGCCGGGATCGTGCTGCGCCATGCGCGCGAGGGCTACGGGCCGTGCGAGTTCCTCGCCTCGTCCGCGATCGAGCACGACCCGGCGGGAAGCTGGGGCAACTACCCCAAGGCCGCGGTCGAGTATTTCACGCGACTGCTCCTGGAGACATCCGGCGCGGCGGCGCGCGGCTTCGACGCCGCGGTCGACGGCGACATCCCCCAGGCGGGCGGCCTGTCGTCGAGCTCCGCGCTCGTCGTCGCAACGGCGCTCGCGTTCTGCGAGGTCAACGCGCTGTCGCTCCCGCCGCTCGAGCTCGCATCCCACTGTGCGGCGGCCGAGCGCTACGTCGGCACGCAGGGGGGTGGCATGGATCAGGCGGCGAGCATCCTCGGCGCGCCGGGCTGCGCCCTGAGAATCGACTTCTTCCCCCTCGCCGTGACCCCCGTGCCGTTCCCCAAGGGCTATGCCGTGCTCGCCTGCCACAGCCTCGTCAGGGCCGCGAAGACCGAGGAGGCGCGCGCCAAGTTCAACCGGCGCGTCGGTGAATGCCGCAACGCGGCCGCGCTGCTCGGGCACGCGTTCGACCGCCCCGAGGCCCGGCGCCTCGGGGATTTCGCCAAGGAGTTCGGGACGGCGGCCTGCATGCGGGCCCTCGGCGAGACCGTGCCGCCGGACTCCAAGATCTTCTCCAGGGCGCGGCACGTGTTCGAGGAAGCCGAGCGCGTCGCCGAGGCGACGAGCGCCCTGGCGGCGGGCGACATGCGCTCCCTCGGCCGCCTCATGTCGGAGGCGCACGCAAGCGCGCGCGACCTCTACGAGATCAGCAGCCCCGCCCTGGAGGAGCTCGTCCAGCTCTTCCTTGAGGGCGGCGCTCTCGGCGCGCGCCTGACGGGCGCCGGCTTCGGCGGCTTCGCCATCGCGCTCGGCGAGGAAGACGCCCTCGAACGCCTGATGGCCCTGGTCGACGAGCGCTTCTACCGCGTGCATGCCCCTGAGCGCCCGCGTGCGGAACTGCGCTTCATCGCCCGCCCCGCGGAGGGCGCGCGCGTCGTGCGGGACTGAGCAACGGCGGCGGGCGTCGCCGACTACACGGCGCTCCTCGCATCCATGGATGCCGTGTTCGTGCAGCCCGCGCTCCGCGAGGACAAGCTCTCCGCGGCGCCGAAGAAGGCGCGGCGGATCATGTTCTCCGATCCCTTCATCTTCCACGCGGTCGAGAACTGGCTGCGGCCGGACCCCGATGTGTTCACGAACCGCGTGACGCCTCTCCTGGCCGATCCGGAGCGGGCCGGGCGGCTCGTCGAGGCGTGCGCCGTCACGCACGTGCGCCGTTTCTTTCCGACCTTCTACATCAAGGCGGAGGGCGAGGTCGACATCGCCTACGTGCACGGCGGGAAGTTCGTGCCGGTCGAGGTCAAGTGGACGGAACAGCTTCGTCCCCGCGACCTGGCCCAGATCGCGAAGTACGGGAACGCGCGCATCTGG
>JBFZCA010000007.1:0-7414 GCA_041308205.1 Planctomycetota bacterium
TTCCGATCTCCCGCGGGTGGGCTGACCCGCCGCGGCGTGGCGCGCGCGGCGCTCGGCGGTCTTGCGCGCGCCACGGCGATGACGCTGCGCGTGCGGGTAGGCGAGGCGGAGAATTCCTGGCGGCTGTGGGCGTACCCGCCCGCCGCGGCGGACCCCGAGGGAGATTGCATCGTCGCGACCCGCTTCGACGAAACCGTCGAGCGCGCGCTCGCCGGCGGCCGGCGCGTGCTCCTGCTCGCGCACGGCGCGCGCAGCCTTCGCGCCGCGAAGACCGGCTTCGAGTCCGTGTACTGGTCGGCGGGCTGGTGGGGCAACGCCTACTCGTCGCTCGGCATCCTGTGCGACCCCGCGCACCCCGCGCTCACGGAGTTTCCCAACGACGGCCACTCGGACTGGCAGTGGCACGACCTCACGCAGGGCGCGACGACGTTCAGGCTCGAAGGCGCGCCGGACGGCTTCCGGCCCATCGTCCAGCCCGTGCCCGACTTCCACTACGGCGAGCTGCTCGGGCAGGTGTTCGAGGCGCGCGCCGGCGCCGGGCGCCTGCTCGTCTGCGGCTACGACCTGACCTCGGACCTGGAGCGGCGTCACGCGGCCAGGCAGTTCAGGCGGTCGCTGCTCGCCTACGCGAACTCGGCCGCATTCGCGCCGCGCCACGCGCTCGAGGCGAACTTCCTCCGCGATGTCTTCGCCCCGTCACGGCTCGCGCGCCACGGCGCGAAGATCGTCGAGGCGAGCAGCGAGGACACGGCGAACGGCAATGTCGCGGCGAACCTTCTCGACGGCGACCCCGCCACGTTCTGGCACACGCGCTGGCAGCCGCAGTACGACTACATGCCGCACCACGTGGTGATCGACATCGGGAGCGAGGCCCTGCTCGGCGGCGTGATCTACGTGCCGCGGCAGGATCAGACCAACGGGCGCGTGGCGCGAGTCGACGTATTCTGCAGCCTCGACGGCGTCGCGTGGGGCGAGCCCGCCGCCTCGGCGCACTGGGGCAACTCGAGCGAGACGCAGCGGCTCGCGTTCGAGACGCCGCGCCGCGCGCGCTACCTGAAGTTCGTCGCGCGCTCGGAAGTCAACGGCAACCCGTTCGCCGCCGCGGCCGAGCTCGACATCGTTCCCGCGGAGAAGTGACGGACAGACAAGGAGCGCACGATGGTCGCCACACTTTCGTTCCTGGCGTGGATCTCCGCCGCCCCTTCGCCCGCCGACTGGTACCCCTTCACGGCAACGGGCGCGCCCGCCGCGGGCGAGATCGGGCTTGCGGACTGGCTCGATGCGCCGGCCGGGAAGCACGGCCGCATCGCGCGCGAGGGCGACAAGCTCGTCTACCACGGCGCGCCGATCAAGCTCTGGGGCCTCAACCTGTGCTACGGAAACTGCGCGCCGCCCAAGGAGCTCGCCGAGAAGCGCGCGGCGTTCTACGCCAAGTACGGCATCAACTCGGTGCGGCTCCACAAGTACGCCGACGGGCCGGGCTGGGCCGGCATCCAGTCGAAGGAGAGCTGCGCCGAGTTCGAGCCGGCCGCGCTCGATCGCATGGACTACCAGGTCGCCAAGCTCAAGGAGGCCGGGGTCTTCGTCAAGCTGTCGGCGCACTTCGGGACGATCAGGGCCGGCCGGGCGGATGTGAAGGATGTGCCGTATCTCGAGGAGTTCGGTCGTTTCGACGGAAGGACGAATCGCATCGCGGCGCCGCACAGCGCGCTCTTCTACTCGCCCGAGCTGCAGGCGCTCCACATCCGCCAGACGGTCAACCTGCTCCGGCACAAGAACCCGTACACCGGCCTGACATACGCGGCTGACCCGGCCGTCTGCGTCCTGGAGATCGTCAACGAGCAGAGCATCCTCTTCTACACCTCGATGGCGCCGCTCAAGGCGAGCACGACGCTCAGGCGCGATGTCGGCAAGCGTTTCGGCGACTGGCTCGCCCAAAAGTACGGAGACCACGCCGGCCTCGTCGCGGCGTGGGGCGAGAAGGCGTTCGACGGCTTCAAGAACGAAGGCTTCGATTTCGGGGCGGAGAGCCTCGACGCGCGCAACATCCTCCCGCTCGGCAACCCGTGGTTCTGGGAGCCGGAGCAGCTTCAGGGCTCGCAGTCGTTTCGCCGCCGGCGGCTGCTCGACTCGCTCCGGTTTCTCTACGAGCTTCAGTGCGAGTGCTACGACCGCTTCGTCGCGGCCGTGCGCGCGGCGGGCTACGAGGGCGAGATCATCGGCTCGAACTGGCAGGCCGGGCGGGCGCTCAGCCACTTCGCCAACCTGCACTCGGACTGGCGCGCCGGGACGATCGACCGCCACAACTACTTCGGCGGCGGCGACAGGAAGCCGTTCGCCGCCGGGTCGATGCTCGCGCGCGCCGGGTCGGGGCTCCTGAGCTCGGGCCTGCAGCAGGCGCTCGACCGTCCCTTCATGCTGTCTGAGTGGATTCACTGCTTCCCGAACGAGTGGGGCGTCGAGGGCCCGGCGATCATCGGCGCCTACGGCATGGGGCTCCAGGGCTGGGACGTGTCGTACATGTTCCAGAACGGCGACTCGGGCGCGTTCAGCGCGGCGATCGGGCGCGAGACGTGGGACGTGACGGCGCCTCAGGTGCTGGGCGTCTTTCCCGCGGTCGCGCGCCACGTGCTTCGCGGCGATGTCGCGGAGTCGAAGGACGTGAGCGTCCGCAGCGTGCACGCGCCATCGCTCTTCGAGGGCAAGCTCGGCTTCGATGATCGCGTGAGACAGGGCTACGACGACAAGGAGCTCGACAGCGCCACGGTTCCCGCCCGCGCGCTGGCGGCCCTGCGCTGCGCCGTCGCGTTCACGGAGGCGCCCGAGGAAACCTCCGCCGTCGATCTCCGGCGCCACGAGAAAGACGGCGCCATCGTCTCCTCGACGGGACAGCTCCGGTGGCACGAGGGACGCGGGCCCTGCGACGGGTTCTTCACGATGGACACGCCGGGCACGAAGGCGGTCGTCGGATTCGCCGAGGGCCGCAGGTGCGAGCTCGCCGAGGTCGCGATCACGCCGCAGTGCCGCTTCGGCGCGCTGTACGTGACGGCGCAGGGCCGGCGCGAGACCGTGGCGAGTGCGAAGAAGCTTCTCGTCGTCGCCATGGCGCGCGCCCGCAACACGGGCATGCAGCTCGACGAGAAGGAGGACACACTCCTTGCGAAGGGCACGGCGCCGGTGCTGCTCGAGCCCGTGCGCGCGACGATCGAGCTTCGCAACGCCACGGGAGCGAAGGTGACGGCCCTCGACCACGACGGGCGCGCGACGGACCGTGTCGTGCCCGTCGCGAACGGCGTCTTCACGATCGACGGGGCGCGCGACAGAACGCCGTACTATCTCGTGGAACGCCGGTGACGGCGGGGCCGGCGCCGTGCGTTAAGACCGAGCGGTCTGGATAAGGGGCCGCGCAACAATGACGGAACCACACCACAGAGAACCGAACCTCGGTCGTTCCGCGGCGCCGTGTCAAGTGCGGCGGTCTCCCTTTTCTTCTCTGTGCTCTCTGTGCCTCTGTGGTTTCTTTTCCGTCAGATGACACGTGGCTGTGCACCCGAACACGGCGACTTGTTGCATCGCCCCCGCCCCGCCGCTATCATGGCGACGAACACACGTTCGTTCGGGTCCGCGGGCGAAGCACATGATCGCGTTCTACGCGCAGAGTTATTATTCGCTTCTCAGGGGCGTGGCGAGCCCCGCCGCGATACCCGCGCTCGCGCGGGCGGGCGGCTACGAGGGGGCGCTGCTCGCCGACCGGGACAGCCTTGCCGGCGCGGCGGAGTTCTTCCGCGCGGCGGAGGCGGCGGGCATCGCGGCGTACGCGGGCGTCGAGCTCACGGATCGCGAGCGCCGCGCGGCGCTGCTCGTCATCAGGAACCGCGAGGGTTACGAGGCGGCGAGCGCCCTGATTTCGGCGCGGAACCTGGATGCGGGCTTCACGCTGCGCGCGGCGCTGCGCGATGTCCCGGCCGGGCTGTACGTCGCCGCGGGCGATGCGGAGCTCGTGCGCGATCTCGCGCCCGCGCTGCCGCCCGACCGGCTCGGGGTGCTGCTCCTCAGGCCCGCCGCGACCGCGACCTGGGAGCGGGCGCAGATCGAGGCCGCGCACGCGCTCGACCTTCCGCTCGTCGCGGCCTGCCGCTTCGTCTACGAGCGGGAGGAGGATCTCGAGACGGGCCGGCTGCTCCGCGCGATCGGCGACGGCGCGCTCTTGGGCGGCACCGCGGCGCCTCCCGCGCGCGAGCTGTTGCTCCCCGCGCCGCGCGCGGCCGCGCTCTTCGGCGATGTCCCCGAGGCGCTCCGCGCCGCATGCGCGGTCCTGGAAGGCGCCGACTTCAAGTGGAAACGCACGCGTTACATCGTGCCGTCGCCGCCCGTGCGCTTCTCCGAGCCGCCGCCGCGCGTCCTCAGGCGCATCGCGCGCGAGAGCCTCAGGCGGCGCGGCCCCGTCTCGCGCGCGGCGTACGCGCGGCTCGACGCCGAGCTCCGCGAGATCGCGCACCTCGGCCTGGCCTCGTACTTCCTGGTCGTCTGGGACATCGTCAGGGAGGCGCGGCGCGCCGGCATCCTCTGCGTCGGCCGCGGTTCGGGCGCGGGGTCGCTCGTGAGCTACGCGCTCGGCCTGACGCCGGTCGACCCGCTCGACGCCGGCCTCTTCTTCGAGCGCTTCCTCCATCGCCTGCGGCCGGATCTCCCGGACCTCGATCTCGATGTGGAATGGCGGCGCCGGGACGAGGTGATCCTGTCGGTCTACCGCCGCTACGGCGCCGGCCGCACGGCCATGATCGGGAGCTACGCGACGATGCAGCCGCGCCTCGCCGTCCGCGAGACGGCGCGCGCGGCGGGGCTCCCGCCCCGCGAGATCGACCGCCTGAGCCGCGCCGTTCCGTACTCGCCGCAGGGCGGCTCCATTCGCGATGCGCTCGCGCGCTCGCCCCGCGCGGCGGGCATCGCGTGGGACGACCATGTCCTTGCCGGCATTCTCGCGCGGGCCGAGCGGCTGCTCGCGATCCCGCGCTGCCTCACGATCCACCCGGCGGGCATCGTCATCGCGGACGGGCCGCTCCGGCGCCTCGCGCCGCTCGCGATGGCGCCCAAGGGCATCGTCGTCACGCAGCTCGACATGCGCGCCATCGAGGACACGGGGCTCATCAAGATCGATCTGCTGGGAAACCGCATGCTGGGGGAGTTCGCCGAGGCGCGCGCGCTCGTCGCGGCGCGGCACGGGCGGGACCTGCGCATCGAGACGATCCCGCGCGCGGATGCGCGGGCGGGCGAGCGCTGCCGGCGCGGCGATGCGATCGGCTGCTTTCAGATCGAGAGCCCCGCGATGCGGCAGCTCATGACGGCGCTCGATGCCCGCTCGTGGCGGGATCTGCTCGCGGCGGTCGCGCTCATCAGGCCCGGTCCGGCGGCGGCCGGATCGAAGGAACGCTTCATTCGCAGGGTCCACGGGGAGACGGCGCCGCCCGCCCCGCACCCGAGCGTGGCGCGCGCGCTCGAGCACACGCGCGGCGTCCTCCTCTTCGAGGAGGATCTCATGCGCGTGTTCCACGCGGTGACGGCGCGGCCGCTCTGCGAGGGCGAGCTCCTGCGCGTGCGCATCAAGGCCGCGCGCGGGGATGCGGCGGCGCTCGCGCCCCTCAGGGAGGAGTTCGCGCGCGCGGCGGAAGCCAACGGCGTCGGGGCGGAGGCGGCCGCGGCGATCTGGCGCGATCTTCTGCGGTTCGCCGCCTACACCTACAACCAGGCGCACGCCGCGGTCTTCAGCCTGCTCGCCTGGTGCATGGCGTACGTGAAGGCGCACTTCACCCCCGAGTTCTTCTGCGCGATCCTCAACCACCATGCCGGCATGTACCCGGCCAGGGTGCTGCTCGCCGAGGCCGTGCGCGAGGGGATCGAGGTCAGGCCGCCGTCGGTGCAGTGCGCGGGCGAGCGTTACGCGCTCGAGGGCGATGCCCTCAGGATGCCGCTCACCGCGGTGCGCGCGCTCACCGCGGCCGCGTGCGCGCGGATCGCGGACGCGCGACCGTTCGCATCGATGGCGGATTTTCTGCGCCGCGCGCGGCCGAACGCGCGCGAGGCCGAGAACTTGATCCGCGCGGGCGCGCTCGACTGGACCGGCATCGAGCGGCCGAAGCTCATGTGGGAGCTGGCCGTGAGCCTGCGCCGCCGCCGCGACGGCGCGGAGGGGCTGCCCTTTCCCGTGTCGTACCCGCCGCTGCCGCCGCTGTCGTCGCGCGGGCGGATGGCGCAGGAGTTCGCGGTCCTTGACTTCGCGCCCTCGGGCGACGCGCTCGCGGCGCTCAGGCGCGAGTGCGGCGTCGAGGACCTGGTCCCGGCGGCGGCCCTCGCGCGCCACGAGGGGCGGGACGTGTGCGTGATGGGGTTTCTCGCCGCGTTCAGGGAGGTCCCGTCCCCGCGCGGCGGCCGCATGGCGTTCGCGAGCCTGCAGGATGAAACCGGCTGGGCCGAGGTCGTGTTCTTCGGGCCGGCCTACCGGCGCAACGCGGCGCGCATGCGCGGCGGAGTTCTCGCGGCGCGCGGCACGGTGCGGCGCCGCTTCGGCGCCGTGCACATCGAGGGCCGGACGGTGGTGGATATTCACCACGGAGGCCCCGAGGACACAGAGGACGGAACGTGAGACGGAGTCTCACTCTCGGTCTCGTGCGGCGCCGCCTCGCCGCGTCCGGAGGATCGAAACGGCCCGCGGAATCTCGCGGGCGCGGGGTCAGTCCTCGTAGGATACGAGATCGAGGTTCTCGTTCTCGCGGCCCGGGCGGACGACCTTGACCTCTCCCACGCCGGGGGCGAAGAAATGCCGGACGGCCTCCGACTCGCCGGGGGCGAGCACATCGACGCGGATGCAGTCCCTGAACTCGCCGGCCGGGGTCGCCGCCGCGGCGCCGATCTCGGCCACGCGCGCCGTCCATCGCGTTCCATCGATCTCGTACTCGCGGACGGGCAGCGCCGCCGTCTCGTTCGCGTCCGAAAGCCCGATGGGGAGCGCGTGGCAGCGCTCGAAATCCGCGCCGGAGAAGCGGCACAGCGTTCTGCCGCCGTCGCGCTTCTCCCATTGCCGTTCGGTTCGCGCGGCCCCGGCATGGACGCTGACGGCGAAAAGACCGCCGCCGAGGTCGCCGTCGCATCGGACGGCGACGCGCGCGCCATCGCCCCGGATGTACTCCCAGCGACGGCCCGGCGCCAGCGGCGCGAAGTCCGCGATGCAGGTCTTGAGCCTGACGATGAGGCCGGGAGGCGGGGTTGCTCCCCACTGGCGGGTCTTCTCGATCGTCGCGAGCGCCTCGGCCCATTGCGCGCGGCCGAGAAAATAGCCGGCCAGCGCCTTCGCGAGCGCGGCATCGCCGCGGCCCGCATCGATGAGCCGCTCGGCGACCGCCGCGTCCGCCGGCGTCGC
>JBFZCA010000008.1:0-6784 GCA_041308205.1 Planctomycetota bacterium
CGCGGCCGCCGCGCCGCCCGAGCAGCGCGAGATCATCTGCAGCAACGAGGCGATGCGGAAGGTCATCGACATCGCCTCCCGGATCGCGCCCACCGACTCGACGGTGCTCGTGCAGGGCGAGAGCGGCACGGGCAAGGAGCTGGTCGCCGGCCTGATCCACAACCTGAGCCGCCGCGCGCGCAAGGCCTTCGTCAAGGTCAACTGCGGCGCGATCCCGGAGCCGCTCCTCGAGAGCCAGCTCTACGGCCACGAGAAGGGCTCGTTCACGGGCGCCGTCAAGCAGCACAAGGGCCTGTTCGAGATGGCCGACGACGGCACGATCTTCCTGGACGAGATCGGCGAGATGAGCCTGGAGATGCAGGTCAAGCTGCTGCGGTTTCTCGAGAGCAAGGAACTGAGGCGCGTCGGGGGCCACGAGGTCATCAAGGTCAACGTCCGCGTCATCACGGCGACGAACAAGGACCTGAAGCACGAGGTCGCGCGCAACCGTTTCCGCAGCGATCTCTTCTACCGGATCAACGTGATCACGCTGCACCTTCCGGCGCTCAGGGAACGGCCCGAGGAGATCGTGATCCTCATCGACCACTTCATGCGGAAGCTGAGCGCGGCGCACGAGGTGGCGCCGAAGACCTTCGGCGCCGAGGCGCTCGCGTTCATGCAAAGGCTGCCGTGGCCGGGCAACGTCAGGGAGCTCGAGAATGCGGTCGAGCGGCTGCTCCTGCTCGCGCCCGCCGACACGATCGAGCCGGCGCACCTGGCGGAGTTCCTCGATCTGTCGCAGGCCGCGCCCTCCTCGCCGGTGGCGGCCGGCGGGGGGAACGGCGCCCCTGTCGCCGCGGCGGTCGAGCAGGCCGCGTCCTGGAGGCTCGATGACATGGAGCGCGTCCACATCGAGCGCGTGCTGGGGGCGCTCAAGTGGAACAAGATGCGGGCCTCGCGCGCCCTGGGCATCAACGTGAAGACGCTGTACAACAAGATCCGCGCGTACGGCCTGACGCCGCCGTCCGATGCGGAGCCCGATCCCGTTCCCGGCGAGGATGCGCCCGCCGGCGAACCCGAGGAAGCCGGCTGATCGCGGATGCGGCGCGCCGGCTACCGCAGCAGGTTCCCGAGCTTGTCCGCCGTGAAGTGGAACTGGACCGGCTTGCCGCCGCGGTCGAAGGTGACGATGATCGGCTCGCCGGCCGCGAAGCGCCTCCGCTGCTCGTGGTAGAGGTCCCACAGGGCGCCCTTGTCATCGAAGGGGATTGCCTTGCCGTTCAGGCCCTTGATCACGTCGCCCGGCTGGAATCCGAAGGTCTTCAGCAGCGACGCGTCCTTCATGCCCTTGAGCGTCAGTTCCCTTTTCTTGGGGTCGAGCTCGCTCTGGGCCAGGTCGAGCTCGGTGACGACGTGCCGCGTGTCGGACAGGCGGGCGATCGTCGCCTGCGGAACGACGAAGTGCTCCTTCTTCGCGGGCTGCATCGCGCCGCTTGCGAGCTTGCCGCCGATGTCGGCCAGGTTGGACTCCTTTGCGTGCTTGTCGGCGGCTTCGGCCGACATGCCCTTGGTGAATTCCTGCGCGTCGACCCTGACTGCCGGCGCGGCGATGTCGGACACGGGCGTCGAGAGGCCCGGGTAGAAGAACATCGCGGCGACCGCCAGCACGGCCAGGCCGCTGAACACCCACTGGATCTTCTCGATACGGTCGAGCATGCCTGTCACCTCGCCTCTTGGCGCCGCATACAATTCTACACCACATCAGATATCGGAAGGCGCGGGCCGGTTGGGTAGTAGGCTGCAGCCTTTCTCCAGCTCCCTCCGCGCCCAGGCCGTGAACGCCGCCTCGTTCGCGCGGGCGCGCGCAAGCAGCGCCCGCGGGATGCTTATGGGCACGACTACCACCTCTCCGCAGCATTCCGGTCCCTGCCCGAGCACCAGGCCGGGCTTGGCGGCCGCGAACGTGGCCGTCAGCGCCGCGCGCACGGCGATGCCCAGAATGGCGCCCGTCTCGGCGTGCAGCCCGGACGGTATGTCCACCGCGAGCACCGGGACTCCCGAGCGGTTGACGGCGTTGAACACGCTGATCAGGAAGCCGTCGACGAGCCGGTCAAGACCGGTGCCGAACACGGCATCAATAATGCAACCCGCGCCGGAAATCGCCTCCTCGAGCGCCGGCGAGAACTCCGTCTCGGCCCGGAAGGGAACGCCGGCGGCGCGCGCCGCGTCGAGGTTCACGCGCGCGTCGCTGCCGGGCGCGAGTTTCTCCTCGCGTCCCAGAAGGATGACGCTCACGGCGCGGCCCATGTTCCAGCAATGTCGGGCGATCACGAAGCCGTCGCCGCCGTTGTTGCCCGGCCCGGCCAGGACGAGCGCCGGCGGCCGCCATCGGCCGGACGCCAGGCGCTCCGAAAGCAGCGCCGCGGCGCCGCTGCCCGCGTTCTCCATGAGGAGCAGGCCGGGGACTTTGAACTTCTCGATCGTCAGGCGGTCGAGGAGCCTGACCGTGTCGCGCGAAAGAACGGGCAGTGTCATGCGTTGATAGCCTACAGCCTACAGCCTACAGCCTACAGCCTCCCTAGATACCTGGGCCGCACTCGATAGTAGATCTCCAGCGTCAACACCGCGATGGCGGTCGCGTAGACCCTTCCACCCGTCTGGCCGATCCAGTTGGGATCAGGATCCCAGCTTCCCGCGCGGTGTCCTTCGGTGCGCTGGAGCTTGAGCAAGACGTCCTGCATTGCCGGGTTCCATTCCTTCCACCAGCGCCCGCCCATGTGGAAGAGCGCCAGCGTTCCATAGTACCAGTAGTACAACGACTGCCCGGTCTCCTGCCAGCGCGCCCGGCCCGCGGCGCCGGGCAACAGGCGCACGGTTGCATTCGCCAGGGCGCGGGTCTGCGGATCATCGACGGGCCGGCCGCACAAGAGCAGTCCGAGGAGTGCGACGGGCGTGAGCCCCGGCCGCCTCTCGCCGCGGCCGAGCCCCCTGTCCGCGTACACGACGATCCCGGAGTCGGGTTCATGCATGCGCCCGACCATCGCGAGGGTGGGATCGAGATCGGGCGCGTCCAGCCCCGCGTCCCTGCAGGCATCGAACGCGAGAATCTGCCAGCCCGTGATCGACAGATCGTTGCGGCCCGTCGCCTGGCTCGTGTAATCCCAGCCGCCGCCCGCCTGGCGCGACCGCACGGCGAACATGAGCGCGCGCGCGAGGGCGGCGCGCACCTCCGGAGAAGGCCGCGCCGCGTGAGCCTTCGCGAGGCTGTACACGGCGATGGCGTGGTTGTACATGAAACTCGCGTCCTCGGGGCCGAAGTTGCCCGGGGCCTGCTGAGTCCTGAGGAGGAAGTCCCGAGCCCTGCCGGCGGCGGCCCTCCATTCGGCCGGCGGCGATTCGCCCTGGGCCAGGAAGGCGGCGAGCGCCAGCGCCGTGACGCCGACGTCATATTGGGGGTGGCCGCGATCGGCGCACCGATCGTCGCGCGGACAAGAGGCGTCGAAACCGTCGCAGTCCCACCGGCCATCGCCGTTCTGGTGAGCGGCGAGCCAGACGAGGCCGCGCCTGACCGATTCCTCGGTCTCGCGCGACCCGCCGAACTCCGTGAGCAGGACGGCGCGGCCCGCGGTGCCGGCGCCGTAACCGCCGGCTCCGCCGTGCGAATCCCCCGCGCTGCCCGGGCCGATTCCTATGACTCCCGGCGGAGCGGCCGGCGCCGCGTCTGCGGAAGGAGGCCCGGGAGCAGGCTCCTCGTGCCGGTCCTCGATCTGCGGCAGCGGTTCAACCGGAGGAAGCGGCCGCGGGGGATCCGCCGCAGCCGCAGGCGAAGGCGCAGGGATGCGGACCGTCAGGCGCAACTCCGTCGCCGGCGAGGGGGGATCCGGCGCCGGCACCCGGAAAACGCTCCCCCGCGAGAGGTAGACTCCGACCGCGTGCGCGCTCAGCGACAGGACCACGAAACCGATCCACGCCAGTCTGAGCTTTCGGGGGCGGTCGATCGCGGCGGCCAGGCGCCTCAAGAACCGGGCCTCGATCAGGAAAACCCTGCGCGCGAAGCGCTCGGCGTGCATGCGGGAGAGCCTGATCTGAGCGAAAAACTTGCGCATTGACCACCAGGGGCGATTATAGCAGAGTTGACTGTCATGAGGCCTCCCTTTATAATCGCACCCAGAGATAAATCAGGCCTCTCGGCTGCGTATCGCGAATGGCGCGCGTGTGGATACATGGAGCTCATCATGTAAAACGTGTGTTACACGCATAGCGACGCACATAAAAGGAGAAAGTGGTTTGTGATCAGCTTCTCGCGGGTCCTTGAGGCTGGGCGAGAGTTCCTTGTCGTCGTGCGTGGAGATGGTATGCAAATTGCTTGACGTTCTTGCGTGCAGGCAGGCGGCGCTGATCATCGGTGCTGCGCGGCCGCGCGCGGGGCGCCGGCATTGAATCCTGAGAGAGTGTGCTCAAAGGAGGCTATGGTGAAGCAAGAGTTCAAGGGACGGAATGGAACGAAGGCGCTGGGCGTATGGGGTCTGGCGGCCTGCGCCTTGCTCGCGGGTTGCAGCCCGGGAGACCCGGGCGCGTCCCAGGTGCCCTCGGTCCCGACATCGACCGAGGAGCGGACGGTGGTGCTCTCGTTGCAGCCGTCCGAGCTTGTGCCCGGCAACATTGTCGAGATCAGCGGCCGCGGCTTCCCGATATCGCTCGCCGACGTCGCCGTGAGGTTCAAGTCGGTGCAGGATCAGGGCGCCGGCATCCTGGGCTTGCCCACCCGACTCACATCGAACCTCATCTCGGTCGTCGTGCCCGCGGCGGTCCCGACCGGTCTCGTGACCGTCACCGTGCGCGACGCGGACGGCCGGAAGATCTCGCTGGCGCCCAAGACGGCGACCGGCGCGCCGATGCTCGTCGGCTACTACGTGCCGAATGCGGTGCGCGTCCCCGGCGTGATCGAGGGCGACCAGTTCTCGCTGGAAACGCCGACGCTGATCGTGTACGGCAACAACATCGATTCGAGCGTCTCCCTGGTGGAGTTGCGCGTCCTGTCGCCCGACCGTCAGAGCGTGATTCAGACCGCCAACGTGACGGTGCCGGCCGACGGCCGCGGCGTCACGGTGCCGGGCGTTGATGACTCGCAGATTCGCGGTCTGCGCATCACGCTGCCCGTCGCGATCGGCAGCGGCTTTGCGGCCGAGGACGTCACGTACATCGAGGTCGTCGTACGCAACGGCAGCCTCGTGAGCAACGTGCTGCAGGTGCCCGCGATCAACAGCGCATGGGCGCTCCCGACCGTCTACGACGTGCCGATGCCCGCGCTCATCAGCGGGTGCTGGGTGAATCCCGGCGTGCAGGGCAACGTCCTCGAGCTCTTCTACACCGTGTTCCAGCCGGTCGTTCGCTTCAAGTGGACTCCCTTGCTCGAGGCGTGGGATGGGGCGGCCTGGGTGCAACTGTCGTCCGACGTCCTGCTTGCGCCCCCGAGGGGAACGGATTTCGGGACGGGCGATTATCAGCCGTCGTTCATCATCGCCGGCGACAAGAACCAGAAGCCGGACAAGAGCCCCTTCGCGGGCCCCGGCATGACCTTCCGGCTGCTCGTCAACGTGCGCGCGCTGTGGGCGGGCACGGGCCAGGGAAAGCTCCGCATACAGCTCGCGTCCGAGACGGTGAGCCACGGAGAGATCGGCACGTTGAGCGCGCCGATCGTGGGCCGGCTCCTCAGCAACCGCGTCGAGTTTCCGCTGTTCGCGGTGTCCAACGCGCTCACGTGGCCTGACGATGTGCAGGCGGCCGTCGCCGAGGAGTTCCTCGACAGGGAGATGGTGCTTGACCGGGACACGTACACGGGCCTGGATTCGACGGGCGTGTGGGGGGCCGACGCCGGCGTTGCGCGCGGCAACGTCGAAGGAGTCGAGGCGACGGGCCTCGGCACGGCGACGCTTGACGAGACGATCCTGAGGGCGGGGTTCAGCTATCTTTTCGACACGAAGACGGGCCTGCTGTACGAGTTTCCCCAGGGGGCGACCGACAGCTTCATCGCGGGAGTTCGAGCCCAGACGAGCGTTCCCACCGCACAGGGCTTGACCGAGGTATTCGCGGGTCTGAATCCCGGGGCCGGCCGGGGCGAGCTGCACGTGTCGCGCCTGGTCGTTCCGGCGGGCGTGAAGATCTACGGCCGCGGCAGCCGGGCGCTCGTCATCCGCGTGAGCGGGTTGGAGGGCGGGCTTGCCGCCCAGATCGATGGCGAGATCATCTCCGACGGCCTCGATGCGACCGAGGGCACCGCCGACAGCGACAGCGGCATCGTGTCCGCGCAAGCGGGCCAGGGCGGCGCCGGCGGTCCCGGCGGCGGCAAGGGCGGGAGCGGCGGCGTGGTGCGCGTGCGCTCCATCGGCAGCGATTTGAGCGTGGGCGAGGCGACTGCCGCCCAGGCGGGCGAGGCGGGCGGCGGCGCGGGCCAGACGATCGCCTATACGCTGCCCGAGGGGTCGGCCTCGGGCGGAGTCGAGCAACCCAAGTGTTTCGTATACGGCGGCGCCGGCGCCGGCGGCGGCTTCGGAACGGCCGGCGGCAAGGGCCGTCCGAGCAACCGCACGCTCGGCGACAACAAGAACAACACCTCGGGCAATTCCTGGTCGGCGTACGGCGAGATCCTGCGCGTCGTGGGCACGCCCGGTCCCGCGCGGGGCTCGGAAGATCTGCTCCCGCTCATCGGCGGCTCCGGCGGCGGCGGCGGCGGCGGTTGGCTTGCGCGCGCCACGTTCGGCACGGGCGCGAGCGCGGTCACGCGCATCTTCGGCGTGGGCGGCGG
>JBFZCA010000009.1:0-15631 GCA_041308205.1 Planctomycetota bacterium
TTCGCCGCCGGTCCGCCCGCGGGCTGCGCGCCCTCCAGCAGCTCTTCGACGCGCCCCCCGCGCGTCAGGATCGCCTTGAGCTCGCCGATGAAAGCCGCCCTGCACTTCTCGCTGCAGAAGTAGTATCGCCGCCCCCTGTAGTCGAACTTCCCGCCCGGGTTCGCGGTCTCGACGGTTTCGCCGCACAGACGCCAGCGGCACGGCTCCCTGAGCGCCTTCTCCTCCTTGGTCCAGCCGGCCGGAAGCTCGAAGAACGAGCGCTCGACATCGGACTCCGCGAGGTCCGTCACCTCGATCTTCAGCGTGTGGTAGGTCGTGAGCCTCTGGGTCACGACCGCGAGCGTCGCCGCGAGCGGAAATCCCTTGATCTCCTTGGCCTTGGCCAGCACCTCGTCCGAGAACGCGCCGAGCTGGCGGTACAGCCGGCAGTAATCGATGCCGCGGCCGATCTGGTCCGTGACCTGGGCGTCGAGCACGACCAGGCCGTTTTCGATGATCCGGACGCGGCGGCAGTCGAACGGCCGGCCTCCGACCGTGCGCTGTACGCCGGGCTCGATTTTCACCTCGACGATACGCGCGAGATCCTCGCGCAGGTACTGCGACGCGAGCGCCTTTTCGCGCTCGGCCGCGGGCAGCTTCAGGATCCCATCGAGGATCTGGCACTCGTTGATCGACCGGTCGCGCTGGATGTTCTCCAGCTCCTCCCACTGCCGGTAGCTCTTCGTCGCCGGCAGGAGCTCGTAGATGGCCGCCGGGTCGCGGTCGGTCCTGAGCAGGTATCGCGGCGCCCACGAGTCCGGGGCGCCGGCCGATTCGTCGACCCGCACCTTGTCCTCCGCGATCCAGAGCCGCTGGATCACCGCCCGGTCGGGCTCCAGGCCCGGCACGCCCCGCACCGTCTGATCGATTCGCAGGCAGGGCTCGGCGCCCAGCCCCCACCCGATGAGGCAGGCAAGCAACGTCACGCGTGTGCGCATGGTTTCTCCTTCGAGCCTGTCGCGCCAGGCCCTCCGTCCGTGGTATTGTAGCGGGCGTCCGCGCACAATGCAAAACGCGCGGCAACGGCACCCTGGCGGGCCTGCTCCTGTAGGCGCCCTGCCGGCCGCGAGCTTGCCCCGCCGCGTCCGCGGACCCATAATTACCTGTGGAGCAGGATTACCCCGCTCCGGAGGTACCGCATGAGAAGCTTCGTTTCCGCGTTCTGCGCGGCCTGCGCCCTGGCGCTTCTGTGTGCGGCCGGCACCGCCCGCGCCGCCGCCGCCAACCTTGATGCCGTCTACGCTGCACTCGACAAGGCGGTCAAGGGGGAGGACCTCGACAAGGTCAAGGAGCTCAGCGAGCAGCTCGCGGCAACGGACGACCCGAGATACGCCAAGAAGGTCTTCACCATGGCCTCCACGAGGGCCGAGATGTCGGTCGACTGCTTCAACCACCTGGTCGCGGCCCTCGCGGCCTTCGACAGCGACGACTGCATCAAGTACTTTCTGGGGGAGGCGCAGAGCAAGGCCCTCAGCGCCCGGGTGCTGGCCGTCGATGTCGCCGCCGCCATGACGGGCGACAAGGGGATCGCGATCATCCTGGCCGGCCTCAAGGACGACACGGTCAGCGTGATCGAATCGGCGCTCAACGCGACGCTCAAGCGCAAGCCCAAGGACGCGGTGCCGGTGCTCATCGACATGGTCGAGGCATGGGGCAAGAAGAAGGCCAAGGACGCCGTCTACTACAACATCCGCCAGACGCTCATCGACATCACGGGCGAGACCATGGAGCAGATCGAGGACTGGCGCAAGTGGTGGGAGGCCGCCCAGGCGAAGTTCGACCCCGCCAAGGTCAGGCAGGAGGGGAAGCGCTCCGTGCGGCGCCTGGGCGGGGATGACGACCCGCAGTTCTTCGGCGTGCCGATCTCGAGCAAGAACGCGGTGTTCGTGATCGATATCTCGCTCTCGATGAACCTCGTCCAGAAGGACGACATCCCGGGGCTCACGAGCGTCACCGGCGCCGACCAGACCAAGGTCGTCGAGCAGCCCAAGGAGAAGCTCACCCCCGAGAACGAGCGCCTGGCAAAGTACTGGTCGCGCATCGAGATGGCCAAGCGCCATCTCAACAAGGTGCTCCAGGGCCTGAAGTCCCCCACCAGATTCAACGTGATCGCGTTCCACGACAAGGTGCTGAAGTTCAACAAGAAGAGCCAGGGCGTGGCGCAGGCCACGCAGAAGAACTGCGGCAACTGGGTGCGCAACCTCAGGACCGCCGGCAACACGGCGACGCTCGACGCGCTCAAGGATGCCTTCGCGAGCGACTCGGGCGTCAACACGATCTACTTCCTCTCGGACGGCCTGCCGAGCAAGGACGGCGTCAACATCGACGACCTCGATGAGCTGCTCGACGAGATCAGGAAGCTCAACCGCTTCCGGAAGATCAAGATCCACACCTTCGGCTTCTATCCCTTCTCCATGGCCGGGTTCCCCCACGAGGCGCTCAAGAAGGCCAACGACTTCCTGACCAAGCTCGCGCAGGAGACGGGCGGCACCTTCACGGCGATGAAGGTCGACCCCAACGAGAAGCCCCCCAAGGAGTTCAGGTAGCGCGCGGCGGGCAGCGCCGTATATTCGGTGAACCCACGGCCCCGCGGGCGCCGGCTGCAGCCGGCGTTTCCCCCCTTCTCCCGAAGGGGGGACGGAAGGGGGGTTGTCTCAAGGTGAGCAGGGACGCCGAGCGGTTGCCGCGGAGGGAACGTCCCTCCCGGCCCCCGTGCGTCGATAGGACCAAGACGGCGCAATGAACGGGTGTATCGCGTGTCTCGGCCGACGGGTTCACCGAATATGTACGGGCGCCCGCGGCCGCGGAAACTACGGCGTGCACACCTCGCCCAGGTGCTTGGCCAGGGCCAGCAGCGGCGCGGGGTCCATGATGATCACCCGGTCGTCCTTGTCGAGCTTGGCGTAGCTGAGCTCGCGCGGGGGATCGACCCGGCCGCCCACGAGAAGCTCGTAGTACGGGAAGTCGCCGAGTTGCTCGGAGATGCCGACGCGCGCGCGGGCGAGCGTCCACGTGAGCTTCATCTCCTCGAGCGGTCGCGGCGAGGGCTCGAAGTACACGGCCGTGGGCGCGCAGATGAGCTTCGCGGCCTCCTCGACGAGGCCCTGGTCGATCGCCACCCCCTTGAACCCGTCGGCGATCCAGGCGCCCGTCCGCAGGAGCAGCCAGCTTCCCTCGGCCGTCCTGAGCGAGAACGCGAGCAGCTTGTCGGGGGAGATCTCGGCCCGCACGAGCGGCTGCCACCAGATGTCGTCGGCGAGCCGCCCGGGAAGCGCGGTGCCGACCTCGATCGTCTCGTCGGGCTCGCCCTCGACGCCCTTGCGCCGCGCCAGGCACCGCCCCTCGCCCGTCTCGTCGCCGAAGATGAGCTCCATGGGCGCCGGGAGCCCGTCGACGGTCACGGACACGCGCAGGCGCTCCGCGCCCATCGACCGCTCGGGCAGGAACTGCCCGACCCTGAGCTGCGCGACCGAATCGACCAGCTCCTCGCCGCGCTGCCGGGGAGTCTTCCACTGCCGGCCCGACCTGCTGTTGACGAGCAGCCAGTCGCCCTCGGGGCCCGAGCGCGTCAACGAATACTCGGTCGCGGGGCCGCGCACGGCGACGCTCCGCACCCACCCGCTGCCGGCGAACGGCAGGACGCGCTGCTCGCGCAGGTCATCGATATCCATGGCAAGCGCGACCGTGAACGTGTCCTCGATCCTGAAGATCTGCGGCATGTCGGCGCGCTTGACGTACGTCTCCGGCGGATCGGCGCCCTCGCGCGCCTTGCCGACGGCGAGCGCGATCTCCCGCGGGCCGGCGAGCGGCGCGAGCGTGAGCTCCCACCGCGGCGCATCGAGACCGTACTGCGCGAGCGATGCCTTGCCATCGTCGCCCAGGAATTCAAGCGCCATGAGGGCGTTCAGGCTGTCGAGGAGGCTCTGAACGACGGCGCCGTCGGCGCGCGCCTCGCGCGGCGAGCGCATGAGCCAGATGCCCTGCGGCGACCGCTCCAGGACGACGTTCCGCCCCCCGCCCGCGATCGCCACGCTCCTCACCTGCTCCGGCTTCAGGGGCACGACGCTCCGGTCGCGCCACTCCTCGAACGGCCGCTCGCACTGCACCTTGAGCTGCTCCTCGCCGAGGAACACGCGCTCCCCGCAGCGATAGTACGCGAGCTCCTTCGACATGTGGCGGTTGCCGATGGCGATGGCGTGCTCCTCGCCTCGCGCGCGAAAGCGCAGCGTCACGGCCGGCCCCGTCGCGGGGAACGCGCCCTCGGCGCCCTCGGCCACATCCAGCCTGGATTCCAGGAACACGATCGCCCCGACGAGCGCGTCGACCGGCCCCACGGCGGCGTCGAACGAGAGCGGCGACTCGATCCGCCACTCGCCCGGCGCGCCGCGCGCGATGACGATGCGCTCCGAGGGCTTGACGATCTCGATATGCTCGATGTCCTCGCGCATGAGACCGAAGAAGATCCGGCCCGGGGAGAGCTCCGCCCCCATGCGCGGGCGTTCGACCAGCGCAAACCACGCCGTCGCCGCAAGCGCGAATACGGCCAGCGCCAGCGTCGTCCTCCACCTCGTCACGTCACTTCCTCCTCACGAACAGGATGACCACGCCGGCAAGCACCCCGCACCCCGGCACGAGCGCGAGCATCGCCCACGCCAGCGTCCGGCGGACCTTGCCCTCGGGGTCGAAGCTTATGTTCCGCACCACGACCTCGGGGTCCCTGACGCCCGCCTGCTCCTCCCGGCCGATCAGCCACCAGAGCGTGTTGTGCAGGACGGAGGCGTGGTCGAACTCGTGCAGGCGCTCGTTGCCCAGGAACGTCCACGTGCCGAAGACGGCGATCCGCGCGACCGCGCCGCTCTCGCTCTCGGTCTCGAGCACGCGGGCCACGCTCAGGCCGTCGGGCGCCGACGGGTAATCGTTGGCGTCGCACACCCACGGCCGGTCCGCCGTGCCCGCCTTGCGCTCGCCCCAGATGTTCCCGGCCTTGACGCCCGCGATCGGCACGCTCTCCCCGTGCAGCCCCTTGGCGCCGCCGAGCGGCCGCGCGTACGTCACCTGCATGCGGAAGCGGTCCTTCTCGAACTTCCGCATGATGGGGTGCAGCTCGTTGAGCTCGGTCGCGAGCGCGTGCTCGGTCTGAATCTTCGTTCCCGCGAGCTGATGCTCCATGACGATCCAGGCGGGCAGGACCGCGACGCCCCAGTCCTCCAGGAACTCGAGCCCCCGGGGCGAGTACTGCGGGTTGATCGCCAGAAAGAGCTTGCCGCCCGCCTCGAGGTACGCCTCGACCGCCGGGATCTCGGCCGGCAGCGGCCCGATGAGGCCCGCGGCAAGCAGCACCTCGCAGTCGGCCGGCACCTTGCCCTCGCGCGCCAGATCGAGGATGCCCACATCGTAGTTGTTGGCCCTGAGCTCGGCGACGAACGCGCTCAGGCCGCCCGGCCCGGCGTTCGCCGGATCGGGGCCCGTCTGGCCCTGGATTCCATCGTTGGCGAGCAGGTAGGCCTTGCACGGCGCGCCCTGCAGGCGCCTGAGCGCCGCCGTGAACGCGCGCTCGACGTGCATCGATTCGAGCAGCGGCGGCGAGCCCGGCCTGCCGTACTTGACGGAGGCCATGTCCTCGAGGCGCACGTCCTGCTGCCGCGCCCCCGCGATGAAGGTCACGCGATTGGCGTCCGTGAGGTTGAAGCGCTCGCGCGCCTGCTGCCACGCCTCCTGGCGCTGGTACACGTTGATCACGTCGATGACCTCGATCTTCGGGCTGGCGAGCGTGTACTCCCGCAAGAAGTCCTGGGCCTCCTGAAAGACGCGCCCCGCAACGAGGCGCTTGGCCGGATCCGCCTCGCCGAAGGTGACGATGACCCGCACGGGCTCCTTGAGACCGGCCAGGCACGTCTTCGTGTCGTCCGACAGCGTCCGCAGCGCCTTCGCCGTGAGGTCGAACCGCACCGGATGGTGGTACAGGATGGCCCCCGTCACAAGCGCGCCGTACACGATGAGGAGCACGTTGGTCGCTCCGCAGCACCAGGTCAGAAACCGCCTTATCGCCATTTTCGTGCCTCGAAGGTCCACACGGTCATGGACAGCGCGATCGCCGTGCCGATCGCGTAGAGCGCCAGGTACCGCAGGTCCACGACCCCCACCGCGAAATCGCGGACGAAGTGGCTGATCACGCTCACGAAGCCGTAGAGGAGCTGCTCGTACGGCTCGTCAGAGAAGAGCTCGTGGTAGGTTCCCACCAGGAAGATCAGCATGGCGATGCTCAGGGCGAGCACGGCCGCCACGACCTGGTTGCGGCTGAAGGCCGAGGCCCAGAGCCCCACGGCCGTGAAGAAGGCCTCGAGGCCCAGGATCCCGGCGTAGATCGCGGCGATCTTGCCCCAGTCCATCTCCGCGCCCGCGGGCAGGCGGACGGCGAGGAGCGCGACGTCGATCAGGAGCAGGCTCCACACGAACGCCGTGAAGAGGAAGGCGGCCGCGTATTTTCCCAGCACCACCTCGCCCGTTCGCACGGGCGCCGTCATGAGCAGGTCCGCGGTGCCGCTCCGCCGCTCCTCGGCGAGCAGCCGCATGGTCATCAGCGGCGGCACGGCGAGCATCAGGACCCAGAAGAAGTAGTTCGCGAAGAGGAGCCGCAGGGCGATGTCCACGTCCCCGCCGGCGCGGCCCGGCCCGATCTCGAAGTTGAGCACCAGGCCGTTCAGGAACAGGAAGCCGACCATGGTGACGTACGCGGCCGGGCTGTGGAAGTAGGCGATGAAGTCGCGCCTGAAAACCCAGTAGGTCCTACGCCACATCGCGCGCCTCCGCTTCACGGACGAGGGCGACGAACGCATCTTCCAGCGTCGCGGGCCGGGCGCCGCGCGCGGCGGCGCGCGCGATCAGGTCGGGGATCCCGCCCCGCGCGATGATCTTCCCGCGATGGATCACGATCACGGTGTCGCACACGACCTCGACCTCGGCCAGGATGTGCGTGCTGAAGATGATCGTCCGCGCCCTCCCGATCTCCTTGAGCAGCTCCCTGAGCCGCCGCACCTGGAGCGGGTCGAGGCCCACGGTGGGCTCATCGAGAATCAGGTACGGCGGGTCGACGAGCAGCGCGTCGGCAATGCCCACGCGCTGGCGGTACCCCTTGGAGAGCTGCCCGATGATGCGGCGCGCGACATCGGCGATGTCGCAGCTTCCGAGCACGCGCGCAACGGCATCGCGGGCCTTGGCGCCGCCGAGCCCCTTGAGCCCCGCGCGATAGCGCAGGAACTCATCGACGCGCATCTCGGGGTACAGCGGCACGCCCTCGGGAAGGTACCCGAGCAGGCGCCGCGCCCCCAGCGAGTCCTTCCCGACGTCGACGCCGCCCACCGTGACGGCGCCCGCATCGCGCGGCATGAAGCCGCACAGAATGCGCATGGCCGTCGTCTTGCCGGCGCCGTTCAGGCCGACGAAGCCGGCGACCTCCCCCTCGTTGACCCGGAACGATATGCCGTCAAGCGCCACGGTCCGGCCGTAGCGTTTGCGCAGCCCCTCGACTTCGATCATGCTTCTCTTCCGCTTCTCCCGTCGGGGCCGCCCCGCGCGGCCCCGTCTTCGCCGCCTTTCCGGCGCGCGGGCAAGCCCTCAGTAGGCCTTGCGCTCGCGCGACGCCGCGATGCCCTCGGACTCGCGGTACTTCGTCACCGTCCGCCGCGAGATGGCGATGCCCTGCTTCTTGAGCTCCTCGGCAAGGTCATCGTCGCTGAGCGGCCGGCTGCGATCCTCCCTGGCGATCAGCTCCTTGAGGCGCGCCATCACGCTGTTGCGCGACTCGCTCGTCCCGTCCTGCCGGCTCGCGCCGCCGGGAAAGAAGAACTTCATCTCGAACACGCCGCGCGGGCACTGCAGGTACTTGCCCGAGATCGCGCGGCTCACGGTCGATAGATGCATCCCGAGGCGCTCGGCCACGTCCTGGAGCCTGAGCGGCCGCAGGTGCTCCACGCCCTCCTCGAAGAACCCCTCCTGGAACGCCGCGATCTCGTTGGCGATGCGCTGGAGCGTGTGGTCGCGCATGCTCAGGGCCTTGAGCAGGAACTCCGCGTCCTGGAACTTGCGCCGCAGGAACTTGCGCGTCTCGACATCGCTCTTCCGGCCGCTCATGAGCGCGCGGTACTCGGTCTTGAGCGCGAGCCGCGGGAAGTAGCCGTTCTCCAGGCGCACCTCGTACCTGCCGTCGATCTTCTCGATGACGACGTCGGGGCGGATGTACTTCGGGCGCGCGCCGCCGAAGGTCCGGCCCGGCTTCGGGTCCAGGGACGCGATGATCCCGTGCGCATCCTTGACGTCATCGACGTCGATCGCGCCGAGCTCGGGCACCGTGCGGCGCACCTCCTTGACGATCTGCGGCACGCGGTTGCGCCCGAGCTCGTCGAGGTAGTGCGTGATGATCTCGCGGGCCAGCCGCAGCTCGGACGGCGGCGCGTGCCGCTCGCGCGCGAGCTGCAGGAGCAGGCACTCGCGCAGGTCGCGCGCGCCCACGCCGGGGGGATCGAGCGACTGGACCAGGCTCAGCGCCTCCTCGAGCTCCTCGGCCGACGGCGGCGGGGTCCAGTCCTTGAGGCTGCGCCCGATCTCTTCGAGCGATCCGAGCAGGTACCCGTTGTCATCGAGATTGCCGATGACCTCCCTGGCGAGCGCCACGGTGCGCGCGTCGTCGGACACGAACGCGAGCTGGCCCTCGAGGTGCTCGCCGAGCGTCATCGGGCGGCCCTCGACGTTCTGCATGGCCTGGAGCTTGGGATCGTCGTCGCCCGCGCGCACGCGGCGGCCGGCGTACTCCTCGTCATCCCACGCAAACTGCGTCGAGGCGCTCAGGTCCTCGAGCTTGGAGTACTCGCCCTCGCCGGCGGGTTCCGGCGGTTCCGGCTGCGCAGGGACCGCCGGCTCGACGCCCGGCGCGGCATCGTCCTCGACCGGCGTCTCGGGCTCCGGCTCGGCGATCTCGAGCACGGGATTCTCCTCGAGCTCCGCCTCGATCTTCTCCTGCAGGTCGAGGGATGTGAGCTGGAGAATCTCCATGGACTGGATCATGGCCGGCGACAGGCGCAGCTCGAGCCGCTGCACCGTGCCGAGCTCGGGACGAAGGCTGTAGTCCAAGGCCGAATTCTCCGCAACTCGTTCAGGAAGAGAAGGTTAGAGCCGAACGCATTCCGCCGCCGGACGCGGCGGTCGGCTCATGCCCCTACTATACTTCGGCCGGACCGGGAAGGTCAAGGAGTGCGTCAAGCAAGATGCATGCCGAAATTCCCGGTCAGGCGCGCCGCCGCCGCCACTGCCACAACCCCAGGCCGGCCGCGGCGGCGACGAACCCCCAGCGCTGCCAGGCGTGCCAGCGCGTGAACGGCGTCATGTCCGCGCGCAGCTCCGCGCGCCCGCGCACGATACCCGGCCGCGCCCGATCCGCATTGACCGCGGTCAGGCGACCCCAGGGGTCCACGATCGCGGTGATGCCGTTGTTGACGCAGCGCAGGAGCGTGCGGCGGTTCTCGATCGCGCGGCTGCGCGCGAGGAGAAGGTGCTGGTAGGGCTCGCCCGTCCACCCGTACCAGCCGTCCTCGGTGATGTTGACGAGGACTTCCGCGCCCTGCCGCACGAATTCCGCCACGTACTCGGGCACGATGACCTCGTAGCAGATGAGCGGCGCGATGCGCTGCCCGTCGAGCGTCATGACCCGCGCGCCCTCGCCGGCGTCGAGCATGCCGATGCCGGCCGCCCGCCCGAGGCGCGCGAGCGCGGGAAACCGCCGGCCGAACGGCACCTCCTCGCCGAAGGGCATCAGCCGGTGCTTGAAGTAGAACTGCCGCGCGCCCCCCGCCTCGAGGATCGCGCCGTTGTAGAACCGCGGCCGTTGATCCGCCGCGGCAAAGTCCTGCACATCGCTTCCGGCGAGCACGGGCGCGCCGATCTCGGGCGCCAGCCGCGGGGACTCCTCGCCGCGGTCCGCCCACAGCATCGCCTCCGGGAAGACCACGAGATCGGCGGCCGCGCCCTTGCCCCGCGCGATCAACTCGCGCTCGTGCGCGAGGTACCGCGGGCCGCGCCGGAGCGTCACGCCGCCGGCGGTCTGGACGTACCTGATATCGCCGAGAACCGCGTGCTTCTCATCGAGCGGGATCGCGGTGTGGACGAGCGCGACGTCCAGCGCCGACGCGGGCGTTGCCGGGGGCCTCATTCGAACCACGCCGTACGCCCCCGCCGCGGCCAGCAAGGCCAGCGCCGTCGCCACCGCCGCGCGCGGGAAGGGAATCCTGCCCCTGAGCCACAGGCTCGCGCGCCACAGGCCGTAGTTGACGGCGAGGACGAGCAGGCTCCGCCCGGGCATGCCGCACAGATCGGAGATCTGGGCCAGCGCCGGGATCTCGACGAGCGGGTCGCCGAAGTGCCACCTGAACACGCGCGGCCACACGCACTCGAGCGCCACGGGCGCGCACACGACGAGCAGCGGCCCGGCGCCCGATGCGCCCCAGACGGCCCCCCACGACGCCCAGAACACCGCTCCCCAGGCAATCGCGGCCGCGAACGCGAGGAACGCCGCCGGCAGCGGCAGCCCGCTGAAGCGCGCGATCAAGGGCAGCAGCCAGTGAAAGGCGATGGCCGCGGCCGTCAGCCCCGTCGCGGCCGCGTAGCAGGCTCCGCGGCGCCAGCCCGCGCCGCGCGCGGCCTCGAGCAGCGGAACCAGCGCGCACATCATCAGCACGGCGTTGAGCCCCCACGGCAAGGGAAAGAAACTCAACGCGGCGCAGGCGCCCGAGCCGATCGCGAGCCGCAGGCGCCCGTCTCGACACAGGGCGCGCAGCCCGGCACGGATGGGAAACTTGGGCATCATGGCAGCCACCGCTCTTCCTGTAGGCGCGATCCGGGCTTATAATACGATTTTTGTCCCGTAAGCAACGACCCCGTGTACACTCGTGAGCATGGCGCCTGAAGGATCGAGGACATTCCGGCCTCCCGAAGGGACTCCTGACGCGGCCTCTCCGCCGCCGCTTCTCCACCGCGAGAGGATAATCAACCTCGCGGCAAAGAACAAGGTCGATGCGATCAAGGAGCTCGTGGATCTTCTCGCCCGGCAGCCCGTCGTCGAGAGCGGCGAGGAGCTTCTGAACGCCGTCCTCGAGCGCGAGCGGGACATGAGCACGGCCATGGGGTGCGGCTGCGCGATGCCGCACGCCAAGGTCGCGTCCGTGCGCGAGTTCACCATGGCCGTGGGCCTCTCGGGCGAGGGAATCCCCTTCGACGCCGACGATGGCGTTCCGGTGCGCATCGTGGTCCTCATCGCCGGCCCCCTCGCGGGCCCGTTCGAGGGCCAGCGCCGCTATCTGAAGATCCTCGGCCAGGTGAGCACGGTCCTGGCGGACGATGCGCGCAGGGACGGCATCCTGGCGGCCGGCACCACCGAGGCGGTGTACGAGGCGTTCAAGGACGTCCGCTGACCGCGAGACGGCCGTGAAGGCGGCTTGCGGAGCCGGCCGATAATGCGTATAGTTGCCGGAGGCCGTAAGGCCGGAGGTTGCAGGCTGGAGAGCGCGGCAGCCTGCGGCCTGTTGTGATGTACCGCTGCAAAGGAGGTTACCGAGTGTCCGTTCGCGTCGCTGCCCGTCCTGGTGAGAATCCCGACCGCCTGATCCAGCGCTTCAAGCGCATCTGTTCCAAGGAGGGCATCCTCAAGGAAGTCAAGAAACGCCGGTTCTACGAGAAGCCCTCCGAGAAGCGCCGGCGCGAGGACAAGGAGCGGATCAAGGCGGTCCGCAAGCGCATCCTGCGCAACGCCACCCCCAGGCCTCCCAGGGTATAGCCGGGTCGCCTCACGCGCCCGCCGCGCCGCGCGCCGCCTCGAAAAGCCGCGCAAGCAGCGCGGGATCCTTCTTCCCAGGCCGCAGTTCCACGCCGCTTCCCACATCGAGGGCATGGGGCTGCACCCGCCGGATCGCCTCCGCGATGTTGTCGGGGTTCAGGCCGCCGGCGAGAATCACGCGGCCGAGCTTGCGGTAGGCACGAGTCTCCGGCAACATATCGGACGTGAAGTTCGGCAGCCTCACCTGTCGGCACAACTCGCGCTTTCCATGCACCCCAGCGGATCTGGCGAGGGATCGCGACCGCAGCGCTCAAAAGGCGGCTCCAAATCCTGCGCACGGCGAAACAGATACATGAGCACGGCCAACGCATCGGCGATGTTCAGGCGGCCGTTATCGTCCGCATCGGCCGCGTCCAGACACCTCGGCGGTGAACCCCGTGCGTTAAGATACGCAAGCGTATAGACCGCATCGGCGATGTTCAG
The DNA here is from genome assembly GCA_041308205.1 of Planctomycetota bacterium. Lineage (GTDB taxonomy): Bacteria > Planctomycetota > UBA8108 > UBA8890 > UBA8898 > UBA8898. Next base: position 12,344 of record JBFZCA010000009.1, read on the forward strand.
CCGCCCATCGTCGTTCGCATCGCCGCGCCGGAAACCGTGCGCGAGGTCCGGACAATCGCCCCGCTCATACGCACCGATGTCGACGGCGTTCCCGCAGGGCCGGCCATGGTCGTCGAGATCCACATCGGGGGCCCCACCCGCAGTCCCTGCATCAACTGCGGGAGAATCCGCACGTAAACGATAGTCGGGAGCTTCGACCACGAAATCGGGCACGTTCACCGTCCGGCCGCACTGCACGATCGCGGTGACGCGCGAGAAGTCGATGACCCCGCGGCTCTCGACGAGGGGATCCCGATCCGTCAGACAAGAATGCAGCGATGCCGCCGACGGCACGACCGGCGTCCCGTTCCGTACGCAGTTCCAGATGATGCAGTTCGTGAATTCCGCGTTCCCCGCATCAGCCGGCGCGCCATGGTTGTCAATGAGCGTGCAATTCGCGAACGCGAACGTGCTGGTCGGCACACATACCGGGCCTTCACACACGCTCGAAGAAAGCGCGCACGCGCCTTCGTTGGCGGCGAACACGCAGTTGACAAGCGCCGCCGACGCCTCGCGTCCGTAGAGGATTCCCCTGCTCGAATTGACGTTCGAAGAGAAGATGCAGTTGCCGAACCGCGGCTCGCAATTCACGCAGGTCACCACGCCACAATGTGCGTGTCCGTTATTGCCGGCGACGGTCACGCGATTCACGGATTGCGTGCCCTCTCCGGCAAGCAGCATCGCCCCCATGACGCCGTGCGCGATGGTCACACCCGAGACCGACGATCGTCCGGGAAATCCGAAGAGCGTGGCCTCGATCGTGCACGCTTCGCGCCCCGCGCCCACGAGCCGCGCGGGATGTCCGACGCCGATCCAGCCGCCTTCGTACGTGCCCGCAGCCACGAAGACCGTACGCATGGGCACGCCGCGGCGCTCACAGATGCCGCGATCGGCACCCATCGTCGTTTCATCCGCCCCCGCCCCCACGCACGGCGATGTGCGCGCAAGCGCCAGGCCGTACTCAAGGCCCCGGAGAATGTCCGCGTAGGGCGCGGCGGCGCTGCCATCGCCATCGGCCGGGGCGGCCTGATCTACATGGACGACATCGCGGGTGTCCCAACCCGAGAAGCACGGATCGGCCTGGATATTGCCGGCGCCGGGCCAGGGCGTCGCGTACCCTCGCACCGCCTGCACGCACGAGTAGCCTATCTCCGCATCGCCCTCGCCGAACGCGATGGCGGGCTCTCCGTTCTCCCATATGATCGAGCTCAGCACGCGCGCCGAGGCCCCCAACACGCCAGTCGCGTTGATGAAGAAGGCGCCACCCTGTGAAGCTGCGGCATTCCCCGTGAAGGTGCAATGTGTGAACGTGGGCACGCCGCCCGTGCAACACACGGCGCCGCCATGGGACGCCAGGTTATCCGCAAACACGCAATTCGCGACCTGGGGCGACCCGTCGGACACATAGAGCCCTCCGCCATCGTACGGGCTGTAGTTCCCCGCAATCGTGCAGTCGGTGATCGCCGGCGAGCATCCGCCGACCATGATCCCCCCGCCGCGGCCCGTTTTCGTGTTGCGAAACACTACGCAACCCGAAAGCGACGCCGCGCTGTCGCTGCCGCACACGATGCCGCCGCCGCGATTGGACGCAACCTTGCACCCCACCACCTCCGCGGCGCCACCCCAAAGCTGAATACCCGCCCCTCCGTTCTCCTCGGCCGTGCATTCCTCGCAACGCGACGTTCCGCCCACGGAGATGCCGGTGCGCGCATTGTCCGAAATCGTGCAACGCCGGAGCACCGCTTCTGTGGAGGAGAGGTTCAACCCGTCGGAACGATTCCCGCGAATCTCGCAGGCGTCGAGCGTCACACGCGCATTGTCCGCCCGTATGCCCTCAGCGGCGTTGTCGGCGATCACGCAGGCGCTGAAGGACGGCGCGGCATTCGGAAGGCACACGATTCCGGCGTCCGCGTTATCGCCGACGATGCACGCCTCGAACCGGGAGCCGCCGCCGCAGATGACGCCGGCGCCGGCCGAGCCGACGAAGGCGCAGTCGGCGAAGGTCGGGTCCTCTCCGGCGCCTGCGCGCAGACAGGCCGCACCCCCGCCCGCGACCGTCACTCCCGAGACGACCGCGCCGGTTCTGAACCCTACCATGGCGCCCTGGAACACGGTGTTCTGCGCACCGGCCCCCCCGAGGGACGAAACGCCGGCGAACGAGAGCCCGTCGAGCCGATACTCCCCGGCGCCCACAATGACACGGCGCACGCTGCCGCCGTGTCCGGCACACGCGCCCTTGTCTGCTCCCATGTCCGCGCCGCCCTCGCCGGTCCCGCGGCACGGCGAATCCCCGGCGAGCGTATACGAGAAGCCGAGCGCGTCCGAGATGTCGCGGAACGGATCGTCGCGCGTTCCCGTCCCGTGCGCCGGATTGGCGCCGTCGACATAGACGTCGGCTGCAAGCCCATCGTCGCAGAAGAGCGGATCCGCGTTGATGTTGCCCGCCCCCGCCGGCACGCTCGCCGACTCAAGACAGGAGTACGAAATACCCGGGGGTGCGGCCGCATCGAGGGAGCCGCCGGCATTGCCCCACACGATGCAACCGACGATCGTCGGCGCGACGCCGGTACAGGCGATGCCCCCGCCGCCGGCGTCGGCGGCATTGTGCGCCACCGTGGACCGGCGCACGATCGCCGAGGAGCCGGAGAAGAACATCCCGCCGCCTTTCACGCCGGCGAAGTTCGCCGTGACCGTGCAGTTCTCGAGCACGGGGGAAGCGCCGGAAATGAAGAACCCGCCGCCGTTCTCCGCCTGCACGCCGTTGCCAGACACGATGCAGGCCGTGAACGTCGGCGCGGCGCCCGCACTGCAGGCAATGCCGCCGCCGGGGTTGGTGACGACGCGACACTCCAGGACATCGCCGGCGCCCCCTTCGAACGTCATGCCGCGTTCCGTGTTCCCGCGTATCTCGCAACGCAGGAATACGGGACTTCCACCGACGCAGCGCACGCCCGTGCGGCAGTGCGCGACGACACAGTCCGCGATGGTCGGCGCCGCGTCGGTCGACAGGATGCCGCAATCGCCCGTGGTGACGATCTCGCACGACTCGATCCGCGGGGCGAGACCGGGCCCGATGTCGATTCCGGCACCGCTCGTCCCCGTCACGGTCACCGCGGCGAGCAACGCTCCGCTGCACAGGCCGCGAACCGGGCCCACGAGCGTCGTACGACCCGCGCCTTGCCCGCGAATGCTCACACCCTGCCTGAGGACCAGTCCCGAGACATCGTACGTTCCCCCGCCGACGTGCAC
>JBFZCA010000010.1:0-4589 GCA_041308205.1 Planctomycetota bacterium
GCGCTCAGGCGCAGGCCCAGGCCGAACGGCTTCCCCGCGGCGACAAGGTCCCGCACGCGGAGGACGTCCCGCTGGATTGCGGCGAAGTTCTCGCGCCAGGTTTCGCCGGGGTGAATGTTCAAGCAGTAGGTGAGATCGAGCCGCGGGTCGCGTCGAATGATCATGTGCGCGCAAGCTCCTCGAGAACGTCGATGCCTTCCTCGTACAAGCGGCGGTCGACCTCGTGCACCTCGACCTTCCTGCCGATGCCGTCCGGCAGGGTGATCGTCAGCAGCCCGCCGAGGTGCTCCCTGAGTTGCTCCAGGCCCGCGAGCACCGCGGGTGCGCCGTCCGGCCCGCGCGCGGCGAAGAGGGGATGGTAGACGGGCAACCCGCAGTCCCGGAGGCCCGCCATGATGCGGTCGAGCTCGGCCTGCGCGAGCCGTCCCGTCCGCATCGCGTAGTACGAGTCGAGCGCGATGCCCGCGGCGACCGCCTGGCCGTGGCCTTCCGCGCCGCCCGCCATGGTCTCGATCTCGTGCCCGGCCCAGTGCCCGAAGTCGAGCGGCCGCGCGGAGCCGAGCTCGAACGGGTCGCCGCTCGTCCGGATGTGCGCGAGGTGGATCTCGGCGCAGCGGCGGATCGCCATCTCCATGACCGCCTGGTCGCGGGCGCGCAGGTCCCGCGCGTGCCGCGCCAGGAAGTCGAAGAACTCGGCATCCTTGATGATCGCGACCTTGAAGGCCTCGGCGATGCCGCCGATCCAGTCGCGGTCGCGCAGGGTGCGGAGCAGCGCGAAATCGTTGAGCACCGCGAAGGGCGGCGCGAAGGTGCCGGCGAAGTTCTTGCGGCCGTGAATGTCCATGCCGTTCTTGATGCCGATGCCCGCATCGGCCTGGGCGAGCGTCGTGCTCGGCAGCCGCACGAACCTGAGCCCGCGGTGGACGAGCGACGCGGCGAAGCCGACGACGTCGAGCACGGCGCCGCCGCCGATCGCGGCGACGAAGCTCTGGCGGTCGAGGTGAAGCTCGCCGATCGTCGTCATGATATCCCTGACGACCTCCATCTCGGACTTGGCGCACGCGCCGCCCTCGACGATCCGGGGCGGGGCGGCGAGCTCGAAGGCGTCGCGAAACTCCGCGGCGCAGGCGGCGATCCGCGCCGCGAGGCCGGGGTGCGCCGCCGCGACGTTGCTGTCCAGGTACAGGAGGACGCGGTGGCGCCGCCCCTCGCCGAGGCGGTCGAGGGTCGAGGCGAAGAGCCGGTTGCCGGGGGCGAAGACATCGCGCGTGAACCACACCGGGTACTCGAAGCCGACCGTGAAGCGCTCGTGCACCACGCCCTCGCGGTCGATGGGCGCGGCGTGGCGCGGGTCGTCGGGCATCATATGGGCCGCCGGGTTCGCGCCGCCCCGGCCCAGGCTTTCTCGCGGGGGAGGAGCGGCGCGGGCTTGAACTTCGGGCACTGGCCGAGGAAGTAGCAGGGGTTGTTGTAGAAGACGGTCTCGATGCGCGCGTCCGCGTGGCCGCGCCGCCGCATCTCGAAGATGGCATCGTGGAGGGTCCCGGGGTCGGACGGCCCCCAGTCGCCGGATGCGTCGACGAGCATGTGATCGATGCCCCAGACCTCGAGCGCGTCGACGACGCGCCCCGGCGAGTTCTTGGTGATCGGGTAGATCGTCATCGCGGCCCAGAAGCCCGCGTTGCGGATCATGCCGAGCGTGTGCTCCTCGGCGTGGTCGAAGCACACGCGCTCGGGATCGACGCCGCCGCGGCCCTTCAGGTAGTCGAGCATCATGCGCGTGCCGTTGAGCTTGTCCTTGAGGTGCGGCGTGTGGATCCAGATGAGCTGGTTGCGGGCGAGCGCGAGCTCGACCTGCTCCTGGAACACGGCCATCTCGTTCCTGGTGTTGCGGTTCAGGCCGATCTCGCCGATGCCGAGCACCGTGGGCTTGTCCAGGAACTCGGGAATGAAGGCGATGACCTCGCGCGCGAGGGCGAGGTTGTCGGCCTCCTTGGGGTTGATGCAGATCCAGGCGTAGTGCTGGATCAGGTACTGGGCCGCGCGCGTGGGCTCGAACTTCGTTATGTGCGTGAAGTAGTCGTAGAAGGCCTGGGCGGAGGTGCGGTCGTAGCCGGCCCAGAAGGCGGGCTCGCAGCAGGCGACGGTGTGCATGCGGGCCATGCGCTCGTAGTCCTGCGTCGTCCGCGCGATCATGTGGATGTGGGGCTCGATGACCTTCATGGCGTCTCCCTTACAGGGGCGGGTCGGACAGGGCGGTCAGGATGCACGCGGCGCGGTCGCCGCGCCCGCGCGCGATGATCTCGAGCGCCGCGCGCAGCTTGTCGAGGCGCGGGTCGGCCTCGATCTCCTCGGCGCCGGCCGCGCGCTCGATGCGGTCCCACGCGGCGGCGGTCTCGACGAGCGCCGAGCGCATGTCGAGGAAGTACATGTCGAGAAGCTCCCGCGCGCTCCTGGGCGGCGGGAGGACCGGCGGCGTATCGTCCTGCAGCATGGTCAGGCTCCTTCCGGCACGCGCGGGCAGGATGCGGCCGCGCACCGCCGCCTCCCATGATACCTGGATGGGGCGGGGTGTGTCACCTTCGGATGTGGAAACTGGGCGCGGCGCTGCTACTGGAGCGGGGGCGGCGCGACCGCCGCGCCGCGCCGCTGCGCCGCGAGGTCTTCCTCCTCGTACGTGCCGTAGAAGGGCACGTGCGCGTCGAGCCAGAGGAAGAACGTGCGCAGCGCCTCGTCGGGAAGATCGACGTGCGCGCGGTGGCGCTCGCTCGCGAGGATCGCGGCGAGCCGGCTTGCGTCGGCGCCGAGGCGCCCGGGGCGCGTCGCCTCGTCGGGCGAAGGCCAGGCGAGGTAGGGCTTCAGGTTGTCGTAGGCCGTCGTGAACCATTCGCTCGGCGTGCCGGCGAGAAGCGGCGGCGCGGGGTTCTTCGCGACCGCGGGGTCGTGGCACTCGGCGCAGTGGCGCGAGAGCAACGGCTGGACGAGGCGCACGAAGCTGAAGGGCCGCGTGCCGTCCGGGCCGGGCGCGATCGCCGAGGGCGCTCTCCGCACGGCGAACGGCGCCCGCACGGCGGCCGTCGTGCCGGGCTGCTCGTGGCAACCCACGCATCCGCGCCGCTCGCCCGGCTGGAGGTACACGATCGTGCGCATGCCCTGGACGGCCCGGCCGGCCGCATCGACCGCCTGGAAGTAGAGCGGCTTGCGCGCGGGCGCGCGGAAGTACGCCGAGCCGTCCGCCTCGACGGGCACCGTGCCGAGCAGCATGCGCGCGTTGGCCTGGTCGGGGTGGCCGATGCGCGGGTCGCCGGCGTTGTCCGTGCGCGACTTGGGGAGGAGCTGGAACACGCGCAGGGCCACGATGGGCCGCTCGGGCGGGAGCGGCATGAGGCTCGTCCTCACGTCGGCCAGCACGAACTCGCCCTCGCCGCCGCAGGCGTCCTGCGCCGCGGACGCGAGCGCCGGCGGCGCCGCGCGCGGCGCAAGCGGAATCGGATACACGGCCGAGATGCCCTCGCGCCTGAAGAGAAGCTCGAGGTTGCCGAAGCGGTCGAGGTAGTACAAGCCGGTCTCGGTGTCGCGATACTCGCCCGTGTACCCGCCCGGCAGCGGGTCGTGGCTGAAGGCGACGAGGAAGTAGCCCTCCGAGAGCGGCCACGGGCTGTAGAAGAAGCTCTTCGGCCAGCCCTCGGCCTCGGCGAAGCAGACCTCGGGCGTCAGGCGCTCGAGCGCGTCGAACCTGTCCTCGCCGCGCGCGGGGTCGATCGTCGCGCGCGCCGGGTCGAGGACGACGAGCGTGCCGCCGACGTTGGCGTGGTGGCCGCCCGCGATGAACGCGATGCGCTGCGAGCCGGGGATCGCCTTCGCCTGGTAGCACGCCCACGGCCGGGTCGTGTAGTTGCCGAAAAGGCTGGTCACGTTCGTGCCGTCGGGGCGGCAGGTCCACAGGCCGTGGAACTTGGCCGCGTTGCGGTCGACGTAATCCCAGCGCGTGTAGACGATGCGGCCGTCGGCGAGGACGCTCGGGTGCCACTCGTGCGTCTCGTGGAAGGAGAGCGTGCGGATGTTGCCGCCGCCGGCGTCCATGCGATGGAGCGTGTAGACGACCTCGGGGCTGCCGCCGCCGCAGCGCAGCTTGCCGCCGCGGCGCGTCGACTCGAAGGCGATGCCGCCGTCGGGAAGCGGGCAGGGGTCGAAGTCGTCATCGGGTCCGTCGGTGAGCTGCCGGACGCTGCCGCCGCCGGCATCGATGGCGTAGATGTGGAACGTGTTGTAGCGCGCACCCGCGGCGGCCGGCGCGCGCATGTAGCCGGGCTGCGCGAACGGGTCTCGGCCGGCGGGGTCCGCGAAGGCGAAGTACGCGGTCGACGCGTCGAAGCCGAGCGCGAGGGTGACGAAGTGCCCGGGCGGCAGGCGGCCGCCGATGAGCTCGCGCGCCGCCATGCTCGTCCCCGGCGCCGCGAGCACGTAGACGCCGCCGCCCGGCTCGGGCGTCCGGAACTTGGGGTTCCTGGCGCCGTTCGTGGGGTCGTAGCCGTGCGCGTAGTACCAGCCGAGGTACTCGTAGAGCATGTAGCCGACCGCGCGCCGGC
>JBFZCA010000011.1:0-8874 GCA_041308205.1 Planctomycetota bacterium
GGAACCGAGCGAACAGGCCGATGGCGGCCGGTGGGTGGCGCAGCTTCCGCCCCGCGCGCGCGGAACCGGGCATGCGACGCCACTTTACTCTCGTGCCGATTTCGCGTACATTCGGGAGCCAGGATCACGTTCGCATCGGCTCTGAGGAAAGGAACGACGCCATGACGACTCTACGCCGTGCCCTGACGCTGTTCGCCGCGGCCGTCACGCTTGCCTGCGCCGGCAGGGCGGCCGACACGCTGACCTACGCCGACCTGATCGCGCGCATGACTCGCCCGGAGCTTCTCGCGGTGCTCCCGCCTGCCGGCGAGATGAGCGCGCAGTGCTCGAGCTACGACCGCGCGAGCACGTACGATGCCGCAGCCGGCGCGTACGTCAACTGGGATGCCAACGGCGATGGCGACGGGATCATTCGCACGGAAGGCGACTCGGTCGTGATGGCCGAGATGCAAGGGCCGGGGTGCATCTTCCGCATCTGGTCCGCCCTCTCCCAGCAGGGCCGCGTCAAGATCTACCTGGACGGCAACCCGCAGCCCGTTGCGAACCTGCCCTTCAAGGAGTACTTCACCGGCACGACCGCGCCGTTCGATTTCCCGGCCCTCTCGTACCACAACGAGGCGCAGGGATCGCGCGGCGAGAACCTGTACTTCCCGATTCCGTATCGGAAATCCTGCAAGGTCACGGCCGAGAAGGATTGGGGCGCCTACTACCACTTCAACTACGTCACGTTCGCGCCGGGGACCGAGGTGCCGGCGTTCACGGGCGTCCTGACGCCCGAAGACCGCGCGGCGCTCGCCGCCGCGAACGATTTCATGGCCAAACGGATCGGCGAGGATCCGGCCGGTCCGCGGCAGGGCGAGGAAACGATCCGCGTGCCGATCGCGCTGGCGCCGGGCGCGAGCGCGTCGGTCGCCATCGACGGGCCGCGGGCCATCACGGCGGTGAAGGCGGCCATGCGCTTCGAGAACCGGGAAGCCGAAGAGGCCGCGCTGCGCGGGCTTGTCCTCGCGATCGAGTTCGATTCCCTGGCGGAACCGGCCGTGTGGTGCCCGCTCGGGGATTTCTTCGGCACGGCGCCGGGCATCAATCCGTACCGCTCGCTCATGACCGGCATGACCAAGGAAGGCGCGTACGCCTACTGGTACATGCCGTTCGGGAAGCGCGCGACGGTCCGGGTCGTGAACGAGGACACGGCCGCGCGCGCACTCGATCTTCGAATCGTCCATGCGCCGCTCGGCCGCCCCTTCGCGGGCCTCGGGCACTTTCACGCGAAGTGGCATCGCGACATCTTCCCGCTGCCGAAGGACCGTTCGCCCGACTGGACCATGCTGCGGGCGAGCGGCCGCGGGCGCTTCGCCGGGGTCATGCTGCACGTCTGGAACCCGCGCGGCGGCTGGTGGGGCGAGGGCGACGAGAAGTTCTTCGTCGACGGCGAGAAGTTCCCCTCGACCATCGGCACCGGTTCCGAGGACTACTTCGGCTATGCCTGGTGCCATCCGGGGCTCTTCCAGCACCCGTACCACTGCCAGACCATGACCCAGGACAACCGCGGGCACCAGTCCGTTCTCAGGTGGCACCTCGGCGATGCCATTCCGTTCCAGACATCCTTCGAGGCCTGCATCGAGAAGTACTACCCGAACAGCCGCGGCACGCTCTACGCCTGCGTGGCCTGCTGGTATCTCTCCCCGGACGGCACCGATCCGATCGGCCCGACCCCGGCCGCCGATCGTCACGGGTACGCGGTTCCGCTGCCGCCGGGCGGCGCGGGATTCGAGGTGCTCGGGAAACCGCGGGGCAGCGTCGAGGAGCAGGACATGGCCGGCTATGCCGCCGGCAAGTGGCACGGCGACAGGCAGCTCTGGTGGACCGGCGCGCGCCCCGGCGACACGCTCGATATCCTCCTCAAGGTCGCCGAGACCGGCAGCTACAAGGTCACGGCCCATCTCACCAAGGCGGTCGACTACGGCATCGTCAAGTTCTCCATCGACAAGGCCGCGGCGGGCGAGCCGGTCGACCTGTACAACGACGGCGTCGTTCCCTCGGGCCCCGTCGCCCTCGGCACGCATCGCCTGGAGAAGGGCGCGCACACGCTGACGGTCACGATCGTGGGCGCCAACGACAAGGCGGTCAAGGGCTACATGTTCGGCATGCACCGGCTCGTGCTCGAGCCGGTCGAGTAGCGGCGCCGCGCTCGGCCCCGTCAGAAGAAGCGCACGTAGAGCGCGACCACCGCCGCGAGGAGAACGAGCGCCCACAATCGGAACGAGCGCCACCAGGGGATCGATGCCAGGAACCGAGCCGTCTCCGGCGGGAAGGTGCGATCGACGATCGCCTCGGGCGGGACGCGGTCCGCCGGGGTTCTGAAAACCCACATGATCGCGAAGGCGAAGGCGAAGTCGAGCATCGCCCGCGTGAGGAACGGAATCGCGGGCACCAGACCGTGGTTTTCCGCCAGCATGAAACCGACCGCCCACACCGGCCCCGCGATGATGGCGATGAGGCTTCCCCGGGCGCTGGCGCGCTTGTAGAAGAAGCCGGCGAGGAAGAGCGCGCACACCGACGGGTAGGCGAGCGACCAGTACTTCTGGATGTAGATGAACACCGCCTGAAGATCGCGCAGCAGGAAGCCGATCCCCGTGCCGGCGGCGAGGACGACCGCGGTCGTGATGCGGCCGAACCGGACGAGCTCTTGTTCGGACGCCCGGGGCTTGCAGTAGCTGCGATAGATGTCGAAGGTGATTATGGACGAGCTTGCCGAGAGCATCGAGGCGATGCTGGACATGACGCAGCCGACGAGCCCCGCCATCACGAGGCCGGTCCAACCGGCCGGAAGCAGTTGCTTGACCAGCGTGGGAAACGCCAGGTCCGACTTGGCGAGCACGAGCTCGTGCCGCAGGATGCCCGTGTCGGCGTTGTAGAGCCGAAACGCTATGATCCCGGGCAGCACCACCAGGACCGGCACGAGCAGCTTGAGGAAACCGGCGAATACGACTCCCATCTGGCCGTGCCACACGTTCCTGGCCGCCAGCGTCCGCTGCGTGATGAACTGGTTGCAGCCCCAGTAGAAGATGTTGGCGAGCCACATGCCCCCGAAGAACACTCCCACCCACGGGAGCTCGGGATCGTCCCACGGCCGCACCATGTGGAACTTCTCCGGGGCGTCCCGGATGATCGCCTGCAGGCCGCTCAGCACCGAGCCGCCCTGCTCGCCCGAAGTCGCACCGACCTTGTCGAGCCCGATGAGGGTGACCGCCAGCCCGCCGCCGATGAGGACCGCGACCTGGATGATGTCGGTGTAGGCGACCGACTTCAGGCCGCCCCAGATCGTGTAGCCGCCCCCGATGACGCACAGGATGGCAAGCCCCCAGCCGAGCGGCAGCCCGAACAGCGATTGGATTGCGAGCGAGCCCGTGTACAGCACCACGGCGAGCTCGATGACGATGTAGCCGATCAGGCAGATGATGGCGTAGACCAGCCGCACGCGGCGATCGAAGCGGCGCTCGAGGAACTCCGGCATGGTGGTGATGCGGGTCTTGAGGTAGTAGGGCAGGAAGAACTTGCCGTAGAGGATGAGCGCGATCGCCGCGATCCACTCGTAGCTGGCGACGGCGAGCCCGATTTCGAACGCCCGCCCCGACATGCCGATGAAGTGGTGGGTCGAGATGTTGGCGGCGATGAGCGAGCCGCCGATGATCCACCAGGGGAGGTTGCGGCCGGCCAGGAAGTAATCGTCGCTGCGCCGGCCGCGGCGCGCGGCGAGAATGCCGACCAGAACGACGCCGGCGAGATACAGGCCGAAGACGGTGAGATCGAGGTTCACGCGTTCCATGGGTTACCGGCCGGAGCTCGAGGAATGGCGCACCTGGGCCTTGACCGTCTCGATGAAGGCGAGCATGTTGGCGAGCGGCACATCGCCTCCGACGGCGTGGGCCGGCGAGAGGACGTAGCCGCCGTCGCGGCCGAGCTCGATCAACCGGCGGGTCTCGGCGCGGACCTCCTCGGGCGTGCCGTGCGGCAGGGTGCGCTGGGTCGACAACCCTCCCCAGAACGCGAGCCGGCCGCGGTACGCGGTCATGAGAGCGGCGACATCCATGACCTCGGGCTGGAACGGATTGAAGACGCGCAGCCCGATCGAGATCAGATCCTCGAAGAGCTCGTCGACGTCGCCGCACGAGTGAATGAAGACCATCCGCCCGCTGTCCAGGACGACCTTGTACATGCGCCGCAGCACCGGGAAGATGCACTCCTTCCAGGCCGGATATCCCATGAGCAGCCCGCGCTGCTGGCCCCAGTCGTCGCCGAAGTAGACCGCGTCGATGTCGTACCTGAGCGCCTCCCTGACCTGTGCGATGTCGTACTCGGCGATCGCGTCGAGGAGCTCGCGGACGAAGCCGGGGTTGTCGAGAAGATCGAGGTAGAAGGCCTGCATTCCGCGCAGCGTCCACGCCCGCTCGAACAGCGAGAAGCCGAGGCAGAACACCCGGAAGCGGTCGCCGAGCGCGGCGAGCGCGCCGGGTATGTCCCGGAAGAAGCGGGGGTCGCGGGGGTCGGGGAACGAGTAATCCCGGAGCGTGGGCTCGGGCAGCACCTGTCCCTGCACGTTGCCGATGTCCCTGTCGATGCTCCGATCCCACACGACGCCGAAGACATCGCGGTAGCGGTCATCGCCCAGGGGCTCGAAGAAACCGATGTCGCTCCCGAGCTCGACGAAGTGGTTCTCGAGCAACGGCTCGAGATCGCGAGCGCCGACGTGCGCGATCAGCGTGTCCCTGGCCTTCTGCGTGAAGCGGAAGGACCACGGCACGTACGGCGGGCGGCGGAACTCGAGCGCCGCTCGGACGACGTCGCGTCTTGTCATGGCCGCCTCCCGCCCGTGCGCAATCGCGTGTTCACGGGGCCCAATGCTACCTGTGACACGCGATGCGGTCAACCGACATGGGGAGCGACGGCGGCGCCGCGGCCTTCGTACGGGCTGTCCGGGTGGATTGTCCGCCGGAGCGGCTTGTACGATGCGACTGCCTTCTCCTCGCTCTCGAAGATCGACGTGCAGGTCCCGGCGAGCGTTCGCAGTTCAGCCGTCTCCGCTTCCGTTATGGGCGTGTACGACTCGGCCGCCGTCACCGCCTTGTCGAGGAGGTCGAGGAAGGACGGCGGGATGCCGGCCGCGACATTCGTCTGGGAGAGGACGAACCGCAGCGCCAGGCCGATCTCGCGCGGCGTCTCCATCGATCGATACCACCACTTGCGCGTGCGCTCGACGCCCTCCGGCCAGGCGCCGCGCGAGAGCGCCTTGATGGCGAGGACGCCCATGCCCTGCTCGCCGGCGAGCTCGAGGACGGGTTTCCCGAAGCCGAGCAGGAAGTACTCGACGAAGCTTATCGGGAACATGACAGTGTCGAAGCGGAAGCCGCGCATCGCCGCGAGCGCCCCTTTGGTCGTGTGGGCCGAGAAGCCGAGGTGCTTGACCTTGCCCTCCTTCTTGGCCTCGAGGAGCGTCTCCAGCGCGCCGCCGGGGCCGAGCGCCTGCGCGACCTCGGCCGGCGTGCGGAGGTGGTGGAGCTGGTAGAGGTCGAAGCATGTCGTCTTGAGCCGGACGAGCGATCGCTCGAGCTCCTCGCGCGCCCCTTGCTTGTCGCGCTTGTTGGTCTTGCAGGCGAGGAAGATGCGGCTCCGGTCGATCGCCTCCAGGCCGATGCCCATCTTGATCTCGGCATCGCCGTTGCCGTACGCCGGCGCGACGTCGAAGTAGTTGACGCCCCGCTCGAACGCCTTGCGGATTCCCTCGCCGGCGGCCTGCTGATCGCCGTGTATGAGCGCGAGCCCCGGGAATCCCACGACCGAGACCTTCTGACCCGTGCGGCCGAGCATTCTTCGCGGCAGCTTGAACTCCGGCTGCGCCTCCGCGGCGCGGCCCGCCGGCGCGGCGACGGCGAGGCCGCCGGCCGTGCCTCCCACGACTTTCAAGAACGATCGTCTGTCCATGTTCCATGCTCCCGGTTCGAGGCCGCCGGCCGCACGGGCCGGCACTCCATGGTAGCGCCGCGGCGGCGGGACATGCAACCTCGCGGCGCACGGCGGCGCGAGACATGGCAACCTGCCGCGAAGATGCGGGCACGGAAGACGAGAAGGGGCCACGAAGGCACGACGACACGAAGGGTCTTCGGCGCATCCCGAGCGCGCGGTGATTCACCGCTGATCCTTGGTGCCTTTGTGTCTTGGTGGCATCGTCCTTCACGGCGTCACGCCTTCGGGGCTCGCGCACCCGCGTGGTGCGAAACGCCGCCCGGCGGCCGGGTTTCTCCCCTGCGCTCACGGCAGCGCGCGGCGCAGATCGGCGTACACGGCCTCGCGCGAGAGCGCCCGAGCCGCGAGCGCGCGGGCGTTCTCCTGGAGCTCGCGCCGCGCCGTCCGGTCCGTGAGGAGCGCGGCGACGGCCTCCGCGAAATCCTCGGGCGTCTCGCGGACGAGAAAGGCCGGCGGGGACGCTTCCGGAAGCCCGCGTGCGGCGACAGGTGTCATGACGACGGCCGCGCCGTGCGCGAGCGCCTCGACCGCCTTGACCTTGAGCCCGCTGCCGTGGCGAAGCGGCACCACGACCACATGGGCGCGATGGTACCAGGCCGCCAGGTCGTCGACGAACCCGAGCGCACGGACGCCCGGCACGCCGGCGAGCGCCGCGGCGAGCCCCTCGGACGCGCTCAGCACCACGAGCTCGGCGGCGGGCACCCGCGCGCGCACGCGCGGCCACGCCGCCTCCGCGAAACGGCGGATGCCGTCCTCGTTGAAGAGCCCGCGGCCGCCGGCAAAGAGCACGGTCGGCGGCCCGCCGGCGTCCTCCGGCGGCCGCGCGACCACGGGGTGAGACACCCCGCACACCGTTGTGCGGGCGCCAGGAAGCATGCGCGCGAAGACCTCCGCGTCGTGCGCCGTGATCGCCACCACGAGATCGAACGGCCGCAGGAGCCGCGCTTCCTCCTCGGGGTCGCGGTAGTGCTCGAGCTCGCGCGCTCGGCCGAGGAGCGAGAACTCGCGGCAGCGTTCGTGCCACACATCCATGGGGTCGATGGCCTTGAAAAGCTCTCCCGGTAGATTCCTCACGCAGGGTGCGAGCCCGATCGTGCTCACGAGCACGCCTGCCGGGCGCCACGCCGCGGCGGCGCGCGCAACCGCCCGTGTGAGAACGCGCGGGCAGTAGCAGTCCCAGTCGGGCAGCGGTCGCTGCAGCCGGCGCCGCACGCGGTAGAAGAGCCGGTACGCGGCGCCGGGAAGCCCCGGCGCGGCCTTGGGCGCGAGGATCAGTTGGACAAGCTCGCCCCTCTCGCCAAGCGCATGCAGCGCCGCCGCCCCCGGCACCTCGTCGACGAGCGCAACGAAGCCCAGGCCGAAGTCTTCCCGGAGCGCTTCGACCATGTCGGCGATTCGGAGTGCCGTGCCGTGCCGCGCCGGATGCGGCAGGCACGGCAGAACCATGAGCAGCGGCTTTCTTCGGGAGGGCATCGGATTCGGTCGTCTCCGTGCCCGGTTGTAGCGGCAGGCGGGCGTATTTGCAACACCTCCGCCGCGGGCCGGGCCCCGATCGCATCGACGCGATCGGGGCCCGACTCGGCGGCATTGGTCACTTGCACGGCATCGTGCAGCCGTCGAGCACGCCGACCTTCTCGGGTACGAAGGCCGCGTCGTACTCGTTACAGGCTGCGGGATTGGTTTTCGCCGTGATCAGCGTGCCGTCGGGCGCCTTCATCGCCGCGCTGCTGAAGAGGTAGCCGAGCACGTTGATCGCATCGGCGATGTCGAGCTTGTTGTCGTTGTTGGCGTCGGCCGCCTTCGCGCACACGGGCGGCGGCTTCGTTCCGCCGCCGAACAGGTACCCGAGCAGATGGATCGCATCGGCGATGTCCACCTTCGTGTCGTTGTTACTGTCGCCCGTGAACACGCCGATCCCTTGCGGGACGGATGCCGTGGGCGGGTGGACGCCCGCGGCGATCTTGATGAAATCGAGCTGGAACGCCGCGGTCTCGGGCGTCGACTTGGATCCCATCACCGCGACGTTGCCCGTGCCGGATTCGTCCTCGACATCGCCCTGGTACAGCAGTACGGTCCTGGCCGCAAACGGCGTCGTCGCGCCGTTCATGTACACCGTGACGTCGTGCAGCATCTCCACGGGATCGGGCCGCTCGATCGTGATCCAGAGGTTGATGAACCGCGCGGCGTCATCCGGGGTGCTGCCGAGATGCACTCTCATGATGTCGCTCTGGTCGCCCGAGTTGAGCTCGAGGAAGAGCTCGCCCTGCGCGTCGGCGTACAGGTAGACCGGAAGCTTGCGATCGGGGTCGGCCGGATCCGCGACCGCGGGCTGCCACTGAAACATGAATATGCCCTTGCCATCGGTCTGCTGGGGGACGCCGTCCGGGGCCTGCAATCCCACGCTCGGGAAATCGATGAGCTGATCCGAGGGCGTGAGCCGGAAGCGCACGTTGAAGGTGGCGCCGTCATCGAGGAGGCAGTTCGGAATCTCGGGATCGTCCGCCAGGTCGTTGAAGCTGTGGCCCAGGAAGATCTTGCGGTTCGAGCCCGAGTCGGGAATGAGCGGATTGACCTCATCGGCCCAGTGCATGGCCTGGCCGTCGAACATGAACGTTGCCACGCTCGGGTCCCCGACATCTTCGAAGGACAGGACGGCCGCGGCCGCGCCGCTCGGGCTGCCTGACGGCAGCACCGTCAACCCGATGCCGCCCGGCGCCGCGCCGTCGAGGGCCCCGTCGAAGTTCGCGTCGGTCGTCGTATCGACCTCGCCGGGCGCCGTGCCGTCCCACTTGTCCGATCCGTTGTGCCGCCGCCACCTGCCGTCGAGGCACCCGCCCTCGCCGGCGAGCG
>JBFZCA010000012.1:0-12175 GCA_041308205.1 Planctomycetota bacterium
CGTCCGGCGTCCAGTCGCAGCCCAGAGCGGCAAAGGGCGGCGGCGGAGCGGCGGCCTCGGCAAAGAGATAGCCGAGCACGTAGATCGCGTCGGCGATGTCGAGCGCCCCGTCGTCGTTCGCATCGGCGGCGTCCGCGCAGGCGAACGCG
Source organism: Planctomycetota bacterium (assembly GCA_041308205.1). GTDB lineage: Bacteria > Planctomycetota > UBA8108 > UBA8890 > UBA8898 > UBA8898. The sequence goes on from JBFZCA010000012.1 coordinate 150, forward strand.
GGCCCGCTGCCGAAGAGCGTCATCAGGACGCGCACCGCATCCGAGATGTCGACGACCCCGTCCACATTGACATCCCCGCGCTTGAACTGCACATCCTGGGCGGTCGAGAACACGGCCCCGGCCGCAAGCGAGACGAAGACGAGCAGCCTCCGCATGCGTTCCTCCATGTGTCGCTTTCCGCAGCCGACGGGGCGCGCGATCCCTCGGAGCCCGTCCATCCGCGATCCATTATAGAAGAAGGCCGGCGCCTCCGGAACTTCGCGCGGGCGGCCGGAGCCCGCCCCCTCGCGTGTGGCCCTCCCCGCCGTTTCGTGGTACAAACGCCGGACCACGGCCGCCGCGGGGCGGCCCTGCGAGGAGATCGGCATGAACGGCTACCTGGCGGTCGTGCTCGCGGTGCTCATCGGGCGCTACGTGCTCGAGCTCGTGAGCGACTGGCTCAACGTCCGGAACGTCAGGGAGGAGCTGCCGGCCGAATTCGAGGGCTTCTACGACGCGGCCAAGTACCGGACCTCGCAGCGGTACCTTCGCGAGAACACGCGCTTCGGCCTCATCGAGGACACCTTCGACACCGTCGTGTCGGTCGCCTTCATCCTCCTGGGCGGCTTCAACCTCGTCGACGCGCTCGCGCGCGGCGCGGCCGCGGGCGAGGTCCTCACCGGGCTCGTCTTCGCCGGCATCCTGACCGTCGCCGCCAAGATCATCGGGCTGCCGTTCGATGTCTACGACACGTTCGTCATCGAGGAGAAGTACGGGTTCAACCGGACGACCGTCAAGACCTTCGTCCTCGACATCCTCAAGGCGCTGCTGCTGAACGCGATCCTCGGCGGCGCGCTCTTCGCGCTCGTCGTCTGGCTCTTCGACGCGACGGGGCCGCGCGCGTGGCTCTACTGCTGGGGCGCGGTCGTCGCGTTCGAGCTCGTCATCATGTTCATCGCGCCGTACGTGATCCTGCCGCTCTTCAACAAGTTCGAGCCGCTGGCCGAGGGGCCGCTCAGGACCGCCATCGAGGACTACGCCCGCCGCCGGAGCTTCGCCATGAAGGGCGTCTTCACCATGGACGGCTCGAAGCGCTCCTCCAAGACCAACGCGTTCTTCACGGGATTCGGCCGCTCGCGGCGGATCGTGCTCTTCGACACCCTCATTGCCGCGCACACGGTCGAGGAGCTGGTCGCGATCGTCGCCCACGAGATGGGGCACTACAAGAAGAAGCACATCCCGAAGGCGATTCTGCGCGCGATTCTCGCCGCCGGGCTCACGTTCTACCTCATGTCGCTCTTCATCAAGAACCCGGGCCTCTTCGAGGCCTTCGGCATGGAGCATCTCTCGACGTACGCGAGCCTGTTCTTCTTCGGGTTTCTCTACGCGCCGATCGCCATGGCGCTCGGCATCATCGAGCACGCCCTGTCGCGCCGGGCCGAGTACGAGGCCGACGCCTACGCCGTCGCGACCGCCGGCGACCCGGACGCCATGATCCAGGCGCTCAAGAAGCTCACCGTCGAGAACCTCGGCAACCTGACGCCGCATCCCCTGACCGTCTACCTGTCGTACAGCCACCCGCCGATCCTGGCGCGGCTTGCGGCGATCCGCGCGCGCGCCGCGGAGGATCGCGCAGCACCCGCCGCGCACACATGAGCACGCGCGCCCGCCGCGCGAGAGTGAGCTCGTAGCCCCCGCCGCGCGGGCGCGCGCCGGGCCGTCGCGCGGCCCCTGCCCGTTGAAGCGCGGATCGCCCGGCAGGTACAATACGATATACTGTCCCTGTCGCGTGTGAACGAGAACGCCGGCCCGCACAGAACAAGGAGCATCTGCCCATGCGCAAGGATCTGTTCTCCCATCCGTGCTGTCTTTCGGGGGTCTCGCGGCGGAATTTCATGGCGGCGGCCGCCGGCACTTTCGCAGCGCCGCTCGTCGCCGCGCCCACCGCGGAGGAATCCGGCAACCTGGCCGAGCACGTGGATCTCGCCGCCTTCCGCCCGAAGCCCGCGGTGAAGATCATGAGCGCCGTGATCCGGTTCAAGCCGCCCTACTGGCTCGGCTGGCCGGGCACGGCGTATCCCATCGAGGACGAGCGCGCCCGCTACGGGCGTCTCTTCGCCGACCTGGCAGCGAAGGTGGGCGTCGAGCTCGAACCCGAGGCCGCGCCGCTCGAGAGCGACGCCGATGTCGCCGCCTACGCCGCGAAGGTCAAGGACCGCAAGCCGCACGCGGTCTTCGTCATGCTCCAGCACATCAACGTCTGGCACTGGGCCGACACGATCGCGAAGGCGGGAGTGCCCGCGATCATCTTCGCGCCCATCGGCATGGCCTTCACCGGCCACGTGCGCGAGATCTCGCGCCGCCCCGGCATCCACGTGATCTCGTCGCTCGACACGAACGCGGTCGAGCAGGCCTTCCGCATGGTGAGGGCCAAGGAGCAGCTCGCCGCGACGCGCCTTCTCGTCGTCGCGGGCGGCGCGCGCCAGGAGACGGTCATGGACCGCCTCGGCACGAAGGTCAGGTACGTGCCGCGCGCGCGGCTCAACGAGCTCTTCGAGCGCATGCCCGTGACCGACGAGGTCAGGGAGGTCGCGCGCACCATGTCGAAGAGCGCGCAGAAGGTGGTCGAGCCGACGCCGGATGACTTCCTCAACTCGGCGCGCTCGTTCACGACCGCCAAGCGCCTCATGCGCGACGAGAACGCCAACGCGATCACGACCGACTGCCTCGGCATGGTGTCCTCGCGCGTCGTTCCCACGCCGCCCTGCATGAGCGTCACGCTGTTCGGCGATGCGGGCGTGAGCTACGGCTGCGAGGCCGACCTCAACGCCGCGCTCGGGATGCTCTTCGTGAGCTACCTCTTCGACAAGGCCGGCTTCATGAACGACCCCGTGCCCGAGACGTTCAAGAACACGCTGATCGTCGCGCACTGCACCTGCGGCACGAAGCTCGACGGCTTCGCGAAGGAGTCCGCGCCGTACATCGCGCGCTCGCACTCCGAGTCCAACCTCGGCGTCGCGCCGCAGGTCCTGTGGCGCATGGACGCGCCGGCCACGCTCGTCAACTTCCGCGGGCCGCACGAGCTGATCCTCGACACGGGCAAGGTCGTCGGGAACGTCGACACGCCGCCCGCGGGCGGCTGCCGCACGAGCGTCGAGCTCGCCATGGACCGCGTGCCCGACTGCCGCGACGTGCTCGGATTCCATCAGATGGTCTTCTACGGCGATCACCGCCGCGATGTGGAGGCGTTCTGCCAGATGTACGGCATCAAGGTCGTCAACTCCGACAGGCAGGGGGTCAAGGCATGAGAAGCGTTTTCCTGTTCGTGGTTCTGTGCGCCGCGGCCGCGGCCGCGGCGGCGGCCGCCGTCGCCGACCTGCAGATCGCGTCGCCGGGTTTTCCTCCCTCGACGGTGGATGCGCAAGGGGCGCTTCACGAGGACTGGGGCGTGTTCACGCTCACGATCCGCGCACCGGCCGATGCGCGCGTCGTGAAACAGAAGTTCCGGGCCGCGCCGGTTCCCACGGTCGAGACCGCGATCGGTGCGGGGGCGCTCCACTGCACCCAGACCGCGTATCGCGCGCCCATCTGGCCGTGCGGCTGCGACGTCGTGACGGCGCTGTTCGAGAACACGGGCGAGGGCGCGCTCGAGGCCCGCTTCGATCTCGTGCTTCCCGAGGAAGCGGCGGTCGGCGAGAGCCTGGCCGTCATCGGCGGCCGGACGGTGATCGGCCTTCCCAAGGGCATCGAGGCCGTGCGCGGCGAGAAGCGGCCCTGGGGCCGCGTTCCCGGCGTGAGGCCGCTGCCCGGCTGGGGCAATCCCGAGGGCGAGTGCGACGCCGGCTTCCGCAACATCGTCGCCGGATTCGGCGAGATCCCGATCGTGTACGAGTTCGCGGTCGAGCCCGGCGCGAGGCGCACGGTCGTCCTGGGATTCTGCGAGAGCCACTGGACCGCCCCGGGAAGCCGTCCCGTGGCGATCGAGGTCGAGGGCGCGGCTGCCGCGGAGCTCGACCCGGTCGGCAAGTGGGGGCACAACGTGCCCGGGTGCCTGAGCTTCGACGCGGCCGATTCGAACCGCGACGGGTACATCGTCGCGACCGTGGGGCCGCATCCCGCGGCCGTCGATCGCTTCCCCATCTTGAACGTCGCCTGGGTCTTCAAACCCGGGACGCCGGTCGATCCCGCCAAGGTCATCAAGGGCGCCGCCAACGATGCGGCCGAGTACTACGTCGACGTGGGCGGGCCGAAGGACCAGCTCCTCTACAAGGGCGGCACGGCGAGCTACCGCGTGACGCTCGCGCCCAAGGAGGTCAAGGAGCTGACGTTCATGGTCGCAAGCCCGGGCGGCGGCGAGGTGCCCGATCCCCAGAAAAGCGCGTGGACCTCGGCGACGCTCCGCAAGGCGGCCGAGGAGGTCTGGGCGGGCTGGTCGGGAAAGTGACGCGGCCGCGCGGCGGCACGCCTCATTCGACCGTGTAGGTCACGTCCAGCGTGATGCCCTTGCCGTTGTATTCCTCGGACGGCATGCTCTTGCACGAGTCGATGCCGTTGCCGCCCGTTCCGGCCAGAATGATCCCGAAGTTGATGCCGGGCGAGTCGAGCCACTCCTGGACGACCGACTCGCCGAGGGGCAGATAGCAGTCGAATTGCCGGCCCCGCGCGGTCACCCAGCCGATGGCGCCGCCGAGGCGGCCGGGCTTGTTGTTCCAGGTGACGCCCGACTCGTTCCAGTTCTGGGCGCAGCGGTAGGCGCTGAGCATCACGTCATCGTCGGTGTTCACGGCGACGCCGCCGAGGTACTGAATGTGCAGGTCGGCGCTGACGATGGTGAGCTTCTGCGTTGCGCTCTGAGGAAGCTGCGTCAGGTCGTACTTGAGCAGCGTCTGGCGCTCGAGCGTACCCCCGTTGGAAGCCGACATGACCATGACCATCGATCCGCACGTCCCGCAGGAGGGCGTGCCGCTGCTGAAGTTCGTGCCGGGCAGATCCTCGGCGACGAAAACATCCTGGAGAGGTTCGATCACGGCGTTCGGCTGCGGGGCCGCCGCATCATCATCATCGGCGTCGGTGGAGTCCGAGGAGGGGTCCGTGACGGTCCCTCCGCTGCAGCCGCCCACGAAGGCGGCAAGCACGAGCAGCGCCGCCCACGCGGCATACCGCAGCACCTTGTCCGGCATACGCGCCTCCCCGTCGCCGCGGCGATGGATGCATCGCGCGCGACGAGCTCCCGCCGCGCCTCGTGCGGCGGCGTTGCATCCCACACGAACCCACTGGAATCGATGCTACGCCGTGGGCGGCGAACATGCAACATCGGCGCGGACGCGCGTTGCTCGCGTGCGATGGCGCGGCCGCGGCCCTTGAACCGCTCCCCCGTGCGGATCTACAATTCCGAGGTACGGCGGCGGCGCGCACGCGCGCGGGCGACCGTGAAAGGAGCGCAGGAATGAGCAGGCGGCATCTGTCCCGAAGGGCGTTCACACGGAGCGCGGCGCTCGGCGTCGCCGCGGCGGCGGTCCTGGCGCGCGGCGGCCGCGCCGCGGAGGGCAAGGTCCTGCGCATGGGCGGCCCGGCGCCGGCCAAGGACCCCGAGTCCTGGGTGAAAGAGCTCGCGCGGCGCGGGTATCGCGCGGCCTACTGTCCGGTCGGCGCGGACGCATCGGACGACGTGCTCGAGGCCTACGCCGGGGCGGCGGCCGAGGCGGGCATCGTGATCGCGGAAGTCGGCGCGTGGAGCAATCCCATCAGCCCCGATGAGAAACAGCGCCGCGATGCGCTCGCCCTGTGCCGGCGGCAGCTCGCGCTGGCCGAGCGGATCGGCGCGCGCTGCTGCGTCAACATAAGCGGCTCGCGCGGGCCGGTGTGGGACGGGCCCTCGACGGACAACCTGACACAGGAGACCTTCGACCTGATCGTCGAGACGACGCGCGGGATCATCGACGATGTGAAGCCCGCGCGCACGTTCTTCACGCTCGAGACGATGCCCTGGGCGTACCCCGATTCGCCCGACGCGTACCTGCGCCTCTGCAAGGCGGTCGACCGCAAGGCCTTCGCCGTCCACTTCGATCCCGTGAACCTGATCTCGAGCCCCCAGCGGTACTTCGGCAGCGGTGCGCTCATCCGCGAGGCCTTCGAGAAGCTCGGGCCCCGCATCAGGAGCTGCCACGCCAAGGACATCAAGCTCGACACGCGGTTGACGACCCACCTCGACGAGATCCGGCCGGGGCTGGGGGGCCTCGATTACGCCGCCTTCCTGACCGAGCTGAGCCGCTTCCCGGACGCGCCGCTCATGCTCGAGCACCTGCCGAACGACGAGGAGTACAGGCTCGCCGCCGACCACATTCGCGGCGTGGCGCAGACGCTCGGCATCTCGTTCGGCGCGGCCTGAGCGCCTGTCTCCGGACGAGCCCGCGCGCGGCGCGCGAAAAAAAACCGCAGTTCGTCACGCTGCGGTTTTGCGTGAGCTCTCGCAAGGGAACGGGCACACGCGTGCGTCGTAGTGGTTGCAGGAGTCCACACGCCCCGCTTCCCTTGAAGCGACTCACGACGGACATGGTACCCAGCACGCGCGTGTTGTCAACAGGAAAAGATGATCGAGTCCATACGCGCAAGGACACGAAGGCGCGAGAAGGATGACGGAAGAAACCACAGAGCACACAGAGCACGCAGAGGACACGGAGGACCTGGAGACGGACGTAGCCGCGAAGGCGCGAACGCGACGTCGGATCACGCGCGCGTTCCGCCGCCGCGCTCCTTCTGGCATCGCGGGCAGATATGCGTTGCGCGCTGTCCGACGATCAGCCGCGCGATCGGCGCGCCGCAGCGCGGGCAGGGCTCGCCCGTCCGGCGGAACACGGCGAGCGCCGCGCCGTTCGTGCCGCGCCGCCCTTCGAGCGAGCTGAAGTTCGATTCGCCGCTGCCGAGCGATGTGCCGCGGTTCCGGAGCCCGCGCGCGAGCACCGTGCGGATCGCGCGATGGAGCGCATCGACCTGCGCGCCGTCGAGCGCGGCCGCCTCGGTGCGCGGGTGGAGCCGCGCCTCCCAGAGCGCCTCGTCGGCGTAGATGTTGCCGAGGCCCGCCAGGAACGTCTGGTCGAGAAGGAGCGGCTTGAGCATCCGGCGCCGCCGCGCGAGCCGCGATCGAAGAAGCTCTGCCGTGAAGTCTTCCGCCAGCGGCTCGGGCCCGAGCGCGCCGAGCGCCGCCGCGGCGTCGGCGACGAGATACACGCGCGCGAACTTGCGCGTGTCGTGCAGCCTGAGCTCGCGCCCGCCGGCGAGCCTGAAGACGACGCGGTCGTGCGCCTCGCGCGGCGCCGCCGCGGCCGAGAGGTGGAGCCGCCCCGACATGCGCAGGTGGACCAGGACGTGCCCGCCGCCCGCAAGGTCGAACACGATGAACTTCCCCCGCCGCCCGCAGGCGGCGATCGTCCGTCGTGCGATGCGCGTGCGGAATTCCGCCTCGGACGGCGCGGCGATGCTGCGGCGCCAAAGGACATCGACCGAGCGAATGCGCGCGCCGGCGACGCCCGCGCGGACGAGATCATCGACGACGGTCTGGACTTCGGGAAGCTCGGGCATGGCGCGCTCGACGATAGAGCGTCCGGCGCCCCGCCGCAAGGCGCGGTTGCGGCCGGCGGGCGCGTCTGCAAGAATTGAGACAGGCGCCGCAGGCCGGCGCGAGGGAGGAACCTCATGATCAAGCGTGCGCTTGCAGCGGCGTTTCTCTGGTTCTGTGCGTGCGGCGCGGCGGCGGAGGCGCCGGCCGTCACGGGGCGCGTGTTCGTCGATGCGAACGCCGACGGCGTCCGCTCGCCGGAGGAGACGGGCATGGACGGCGTCGCCGTCACCGACGGCCTGACCAGCGTCGTCACGGCTGCCGGCGGCGCCTTCCGGATCGTTCTGGGCGACGACCCCGTGCTGAGCGAGGGGGGCCTTCGGATCGTGTCGGTGAGCGTCCCGAGCGGCCATCGCGCGACGACGCCGTGGTTCGCGCGCATCGAGCGCACGCCCGCCGAGGTCGACTTCGGCCTCGCGCCCGAACGGCAGGCGCTGCCCTTCGTGTTCGTCCACGGCACCGACCCGCACGTGCCCCGCGGGGGCGAGCACATGTTCCTCGAGTTCCGCCGCGACCTCGCGGCCCTCGGCGACGCGCTGTCGTTCTGCATTCTCACGGGCGACCTCGTCCACCTCGGGGACAACCAGCCCGAGGGCGAGGTCAGGCGGCAGTTCGGGCTCCTCGAGGCGGGCCTCGCGGGTTTTCCGCTTCCGCTTCGCTGCGTCACGGGCAACCACGACATCGTGGGCGTCAGGGCGCCGAAGCTCTGGGACAAGGCGCACCCCATGCACGGCTACGGCGCCTACACGCGCCTCGTCGGCCCGTTCAGGTGGTCGTTCAGCTACGCGGGGATCCACTTCGCGGGCGTGGACTTCAACAAGCTCGTCGATGGCCAGTGGTCGTGGGGCGTGCCCGAGACGGCGGCCGCGTGGCTCGACGGCGATCTCGCGCTCGTCCCGCCCGGGACGCGCATCATCGTCTTCGTGCACTTTCCGACGGGCGTCGAGTCGTTCCAGAAGGTGCTCGAGAAGCACAAGGTCGCGCAGGTCTTCCACGGGCACGACCACGTCGACCTCCCGCACATGCTGGGAAGCGTTCCCTGCCTGAGCAGCGGCTCCCTCGGCCAGATCTTCAACGACCGCGACCGCGCGACCGGCTACCGGCTCGTGCGCGTCGCCGAGGAGGGCATCGACACCTTCTACCGCGAGCTGGGGGCGGCGCACGCCATCACGCTCGACCTTCCCCGCCACAGCGCGAACCTCGGCGCCGAGGTGCGCGGCGCGTTCTTCGACCCGGCGGGCGCCGTGAAGGCGCTCTCCGTGCGCGTCGGGGATCTGACCGAGTCCGTCGCGTTCGAGCGCGGACCCCTCTGGAGCCGCTTCAACTTCGCGCACAAGACGCCGCTCGTGCCCGGCGCGGATGTGCCCGTGACGGTCGAGCTCTCGACCGGTTCCGCGGTCCACTGGTTTTGCCATCACTACAAGGTCGCGGCGGAAAAGCCGTTCGTCGCCAACGGCGCCTTCAAGGGCGGGAAGGACGGCGCGCTCCCGGCCCCCTGGGTCGAGCATGCGCCCGCGTGGGCAGGCGCGCGCTGCGCGTTCCGCGCCGTCGAGCAGGGGCTCCTCGTCGAGGCGCCGGGGAGACCGTTCGCGATCGGCCGCGTCGCCCAGAAGATCGGCGGCATCGCCGGCGGCAAGGCCTATGCCGTGACCGCGGCGTGCACGCTCAAGGATCTCGCCGATCCGCGCGCCTCGGCGCTCGTCCGCGTCATCTGGACGAACGGCGGCAACGCGCTGCACCCCGCGGGCGTCCTCGTCCGCGGGCCGCGCGCCGGGGCCGGGCGCACGAGCTTCGAAGACGTTCTCCTCGCGCCGCCCGAGGCCGACGGCGCGGAGCTGTTCCTCGAGCTCAAGTGGCCGCGCGGCGGCTCGATCGTCTGGCACGAGGCCGGCATGCGGCCGGCGCCCGCGCCCGCGCGCCGCGCCGTCAAGGCGGGAACCGTGTTCCTGCGCCCGTCGGGCAGCACGCCCGAGAAGAACCTCGCGCTCTTCTGCGCGCAGATCGACGCCGCGGGCGCCGCGGGGCTCGACATCGTCTGCCTGGGAGAGGCCATCACGCAGGTCGGCACCGGCAAGAGCGTGGACGCCGTCGCCGAGCCGATTCCGGGCCCCTCGACGGAGAAGCTCGGCGAGGCCGCGCGTCGCAACCGCATCTGGGTCGTGGCGGGACTCACCGAGCGGCGCGGCGACGCGCTCTTCAACACGGCCGTGCTTCTGGACCGCGCGGGCGCGATCGCCGGCGCCTACCGCAAGGTGCACCTGCCGCGCGAGGAGTGGGTGCAGGGCATCACGCCGGGCAGCGAGTTTCCTGTCTTCACGACCGAGCTCGGCGCGATCGGCATCCAGATCTGCTACGACTGGTTCTTCCCCGAGGCCACGGCGTGTCTCGCGCTCAACGGCGCGGAGATCATCTTCGCGCCCACCTGGGGCACCACGTTTCCCGACAAGGACGGGTGCGTCGAAGGCGAGACCGTTTTCAGGGTGCGCGCGCGCGACAACGGCGTCTTCCTGATCCCCTCGGTGTACGACGGCAGCAGCCTGGTCATCGATCGGCGCGGCCGCATTCTCGCATCGACCGCGGGCAAGGAAGGCCTCGCCTGGGCCGAGCTCGACCTCTCCGGCCGCGAGCCCCTCCCGTGGGTGGGCGAGTGGCGCGAGCTCGCGCCGCGCCACCGCGTGCCCGATGCCTACGGGCCGCTTCTCAAGGGCGCGGCCGCTCCGGCCCGTTGACGGCGGGCGCGGCGGCGCCGATACTCTCCGCAACGAACGACCGCCATCGGAATCGCGATCGACCATGCACGATCTCAGCGTCCTCATGACCTTCGCCTGCGGCCTGGCCGGAGCCCTGGTCCTGGGCTTCGCCGCGCACCGGCTGAGGCTGTCGCCCATCGTCGGGTACCTGCTTGCCGGCGTCGCGATCGGCCCCTTCACGCCGGGCCTCGTCGCCGATCACGCCGTCGCGCAGCAGTTCGCCGAGATCGGCGTCATCCTGCTCCTCTTCGGCGTCGGGCTGCGCTTTCACCTGCGCGAACTGGCCGCGGTGTGGCGCGTGGCCGTGCCGGGCGCGCTGATCCAGAGCACGGCGTCGACGGTGCTCCTGGCGCTGCTCCTGCGCCTGCTCGGCTGGAGCTGGATGTCGGGGCTGATCCTCGGCATGGCGATCTCGGTCGCGAGCACGGTCGTCATGGCCATGGTGCTCGCCGAGCGGCACGATCTCCACGCGACGATCGGCCACATCGCGATCGGCTGGACCGTGGTCGAGGACCTCCTCACCGTGGTCGTGCTGCTCCTCCTGCCGATCATCTTCGGCTCGGGGGAAGGCGCGGCCGAGAACATCGCCGCCGCGCTCGGCTCGGCCGCGCTGAAGCTCGCGGGCCTGGTCGCCGTCGTCGTCGTCCTCGGCCGGTGGGCGATCCCCTGGGCGCTGGATCAGGTCGCGAAGACCCGGTCCCGCGAGCTCTTCACGCTCGCGGTGCTTGTCCTCGCCGTGGGAATCGCGGTCGGCTCCGCGAAGCTCTTCGGCGTCTCGATGGCGCTCGGCGCGTTCCTCGCCGGGCTGGCGGTCGGCCGCTCCGAGTTCGCGGCCCGGGCGGCCGGCGACGCGGTGCCGATGCGCGACGCGTTCGCGGTGCTCTTCTTCGTCTCGGTCGGCATGCTCTTCGATCCGCGGAGCCTCCTGGAGGCTCCGCTCCCGATCGCGGTCGTGCTCGCCGTCGTCATCATCGGCAAACCCGTTGCGGCCATGCTGATCGTGCGGGCGCTCGGCAAACCGCGTGCGACCGCCGCGCCGATCGGCGCGGCCTTCTCCCAGGTGGGGGAGTTCAGCTTCATCCTGAGCGCGCTGGCCCGCGATCTGGGGTTGCTGGACGACATCGGCTGGAACGCGGTGGTGGCGGCGTCGATCATCTCGATCGCCTTGAATCCTTCCATCTACCGTTGCACCCGCCGGTTCTCTTCGAGGTCCGCCGCGCACGCGCCGGCTGCCGCGGGCGAGCGGCCGGCGCTCGATCGCAACCGGTGCATCCTGGTCGGGTACGGGCCGGTGGGGAGGATCGTCGACCGGCTGCTTTCCGATCGCGGGGCGGCCGTCACCGTGATCGATCTCAACCTCGATACGGTGCGGCGCCTGCGCGCCGAGGGCCGCGCCGCGCTCTACGGCGATGTCCTGCGGCCGGGCACGCTCGAGGACGCCGGCATCGCCGCGGCCGGGAGCCTCATCCTGAGCGCGGATGTCGAAGACGCCGCGGAGATCGTGCGGCAGGCGCGCGCCCTCAATCCCGAGCTGCGCGTGCTCGTGCGCTGCACGCACCTTCGCGATGCCGCCGCGCTCAGGCGCGCGGGCGCGTCCGTCGTCGCCGCGGGCGAGGCCGAGGTCGGCGTCGCGCTGGCCGAGGCGGTGACCGCCGCCGACGGCATGGATGACGGCGCGGCGG
>JBFZCA010000013.1:0-8314 GCA_041308205.1 Planctomycetota bacterium
CGATGCGCCCCGCGCGGGGCGCAGGGGACGCGGGGCACGGTACATATTCGGTGAACCCGTGGCCCTGCAGGCGCCGGCCGTAGCCGGCGTTTCCCCCCGTCTCCAGAAGGGGGGACGGAAGGGGGGTTGTCTCAGAGAGCAGGGACGCCGAGCGATTGCCGCCGTGGAGACCTCCGGCCCCACGTCCATAGCGTCGGCAGAGCCGCAATTGCGCAACGGACGCGTTCATTGCACGTTTCGGCGCACGGGTTCACCGAATATGTACGCGTCCGGCGCGCGCAGGTTGACGAAGATCCCGGCAGCGCCTAAGCTTGCGCGGTGGCCCCGGGCCGCCTGCAAGGAGTCTTCCATGTTCGATCTTGATGCCGAGATGAAACGCCGCCAGGGCGAGAACATCGCGCTCTTCGGCACGCACGTGAACCCGCGCCTCACCAAGGTGCTCCAGCTCATCGGCTTCGCCAAGACCTACGTCCGCGCCGAGGGTGCGTACCTGTACGACGCCGAGGGCAAGGACTACCTCGACCTCCTGGCGGGGTACGGCGTGTTCGGCATCGGCCGCAACCACCCCGCCGTGATCCGAACGCTCCGCCGGTACCTGGACCTCGACGTCGCGTCCATGGTGCAGCTTGACGCCCCGCTCCTCGCCGGCATGCTCGCGGAGAAGCTCCTCGCGCTCGCGCCCGGCACGCTCGAGATCGTGTTCTTCACCAACTCCGGCACGGAGAGCGTCGAGACCGCGCTCAAGTTCGCGCGCGCCGCCGCCGGCCGCCGCAAGGTCGTCTACGCCGAGAAGGATTTCCACGGGCTCACGCTCGGCGCGCTCTCGGTCAACGGCAACCGCGACTTCCGCGAGGGCTTCGAACCGCTCCTGCCCGACACCATCGCCGTGCCCTTCGGCGATCTTCCGGCGCTCGAGGCCCAGCTCGCCGGGGGCGATGTGGCCGCGGTCATCATCGAGCCGATCCAGGGCAAGACCGTGCACGTGCCTCCCGACGGGTACCTCGCGGGCGTCGCCCGCCTCTGCCGGGCCCACGGCGCGATCTTCATTCTCGACGAGGTCATGACCGGCCTGGGCCGCACGGGCAAGCTCTTCTGCGCCCAGTGGGAGAACGTCGAACCGGACATCGTGGTCGTCTCCAAGGCGCTCTCGGGCGGCTTCGTGCCGATCGGCGCGGTGCTCTGCCGGCGCTGGATCTACGACAAGGTCTTCAGCTCGCTCGAGCGCTGCGTCGTTCACTCCAACACGTTCGGCCGCGGCGGCATGGCCATGGCCTGCGGCCTGACGGTGCTCGACGTCATCGCCGAGGAGCAGCTCGCGGCGAACGCGCTGGCAATGGGCGAGGCCATCATGGCCGGCCTGCGCGAGCTCGCGCGCACGTATCCCATGATCAAGGAAGTCCGCGGCCGCGGCCTCATGATCGCGATCGAGCTCCAGCCGCCGCGCGGCCTCTGGGGCCGCCTCCAGGGCGCGCTCATGGACAAGCTCTCGCCCGGCCTCCTGGCGCAGGCCTTCGTCGTGCCGCTCATGAGCGATCACCGGATCTTGACGCAGGTCGGCGGCCACGCGGCCGACGTCATCCGCCTCCTGCCCCCGCTCATGATCGGACGCAAGGAGGTCGATCGCTTTCTCGGCGCCTTCGCGGCGGTGCTCGAAGCGGCCAAGAAGTTCCCCGGGCCGATCTGGGAGATCGGCAGCCGCCTGGCCGCGCACGCGATCAAGGGAAGGTAGGCCGCGCCGCCCTGCGCCGCCGCATCTGCAGCCACGCGGGCATGATGGTGAGACAGGCGCACAGCGTCATGGCCATGCCGCAGGTGAGGACGAAGCCGAGGCTCTGAATCCCGCGGTGGCTCACGCCCAGGCCCAGCGCCGGAATGTAGGGGATCGCCAGCACGCCGAAGCCGATCATCGTCGTCATGTTTACGAGAATGACGCCGCCGCCCGTGCCTTCCGTGAGCCCCGGCGGCTCGCCCCGGGCATCCATGCGGCTGCGATAGATGATCTGCACCCCCGAGTCGACGCCGATGCCGAACATCAGGGGCAGCACGATGATGTTGGCGGCATTGATGTGCATGCCCAGCGCACGCATGATGCCGAAGGTCACCGCGAATCCCGCGATGACCGGCACGAGCGCGAGAAGGCCGTCGCGCACGGACTGGAAGTCCAGCATGAGCATCAGGAGGACCACCAGCATGCCGAGCACGCCGGCCCCGATGTACGAATCCCGGATGAGCACGCCGGACTCGTAGATCTGAACGCTCACGCCCGTGATCAACGGATCGACCGCGCGCATGTCGCGGACGAAGAGCGGCAGGAAGTCGGGGTCAAGCACGTCGCGCACGGGCGACACCGCCGGGTCGGGAAGCCGGGGGAAGATCTCGAGCGCCAGCGTGCCATCCCTGCCGCGGTACGGGTCCAGGACCTCGGACGGCAGGTCATCGAGCCCCAGCGGCGTGGGGTCGAGCGCCCGCATCACCTTGTCGCGGCTCTCTCGCCGCCAGCGCTCGAATTCCCGGTCGAGCCGCGCCAGGCGCGCGGGGGCCGCCTCCGGCGGCAGGCGCTGCAGCGCCTCGGACAGCCGTTCAAGCGCGCGGCCGACGCCGTCGACGTGCGGCCGAACGACCGCGGGAATGTCCTCGCGCCGGGACTGCACCTTGAACGCGGCCTGCAGCATCATGATCGCCGGCAGGACCCCCGCCCGCATCTCGGGCTGCGTCCGGCCGCGCGCGATCGCCTCCTCGATCTCCGGCCGCACCGCCTGCAAGAGCTCGATCTTGCGCATCTCGTCATCGGGCATGAGCAGCCCCACGCCGCGCACCACGCTCACGGTGGGCAGGTCCCTGAAGCGCCGGGCGCGGGCGCGGGCCTCCTCCATGTCGCGGACGATCGAGACGCCGAACCAGATCGACTCGCCGGCATCCTCCACGATGCGCCGCTCCCACTCGACGCTCGGCAGCCCCTCCGGCTGCAGCTTGAGCAGGTTGTAGTCGAACTGAATGTCCGTGACCGCGACCACCGACAGCGCCGTCAGGCCCGCGCCGACCGCCAGCGTCAGCACGGGACGGCGCACGAACGGCATGAACCAGCGGCCGTCGTAGTAGCGCACGTAGCGCTCGTACACGGGCACGATGTGCCGGTGCCACGGTTTGATCAGGCGCAGCATCGCGGGAAAGACCGTGAACATCGAGATCAGGCACAGAATCACGCCCACGCCCGAGATCAGGCCCATCTCCGCCACGCCGGTGAAATCGGTCGTGAGCGTCATCATGAACGCCGCGGCCGTCGTCAGACACCCCGTCAGGATGCCCGGGCCCATGATCCGGTACGTGTCGCGCATCGCGGCGATGTAGCCCTCGGCATCGTCCGCGTGCCGATGCCGGATCAACTCGTACCGCGACGTCAGGTACACGCCGTACGCGATTCCCAGGCCGAGCAGCAGCGGCACGAACACGACGCTGATCACCTGCAGGTGCCCCACGACGAGCGTCGTGAACCCGAACGTCCAGGCAACCGCCACGAGCAGCGACACGGTGTGCATGAGGGGCATGCGCACGCTCTGGAACGCGCTGACCATGAGCAGCGTGATCAGCACCGCCGCGAGGATCGACGCCATCATGCCATCGCGCGTCGCGGCCTCGGTCTCGTCGGCCTCGACCACATCGATGCCCGTCAGCCCCACGGCGACCCCGGGATGGCGCGCCCGCACCTCCGCGAGCACGCGCCGGACCGACTCGATCGCGGGCGCCAGTGCGTTGATCTGGCTCTTGTCGAGCGCAGGCGTGACGCGGATGAAGTACATGCGGCTGTTGTCGCTGATCAGGTACTGCCACAGGCCGCCCTCGCGCTCGCGCTCCAGGATCAGGCGTCCGATGTCGGTCGGCGTCTCCGATTCGCTCCGGACCGACGCCGTGAACGCATCCAGCACTCCCGTGAAGCTCCGCAGGTCCCTGATCGTCTGGGCATCGGTCGCCTGCTCGGGCTCATCCTGCATCCGTGCCACGACCTGGGCTATGAACGCCTCGGGAACGGGGCTCGACAGCAGCAGGGCCGCGTCCTCGACATCGACGAGCATGTCGCGGAATTCGTCCGACGGCTTGCGCTCATCCAGCGCCGCGAGCCGGATGGCCTTCGGACTCACGGCGAGCGTATCGAAGCCCCACACGGCCCTTTCGACCCACGGCGCTTCGTGGAGCGCGGGGCCCAGGTCGTCGATCAGCGCCTTGACGGCCCCGGCCCGCGCGCCGCGGCCGCCGTCGTCGGGCCCCGCATCGGCCACGACCACGAGGTCGCAGGTGCCGGGGAAGCCCTCCTGCCAGCGGATGAAGCGCTTGTTCCACTCGATCCCCTTGGCAATGAGATCGTTGCGGTTGGACTGGAACGCAAGCGGCCCGACCACGACGCCGGTGAAGGGGATGCGCACCGGGAACGCCGTCACGCCGATCGAGACGGCGGCAAGCAACACGCCCACGCTCAGGACGACGTGCGGACGCCTGGCGACGAATTCCGCAAGGCCCGCGAGCGCTCGGTTCTTGATCCGGTCGTACATCGACATGCCATATGATCCTAAGACAACCCCCCCCGAGGCGCAACGGGGAGGTTCAGGCTGCGCGGCGCGCACTTTTCAAGCACCGTTTTTCTGGTAGACTTGGTGCCTCGCCCGCCCCGCCCGATACCGTGCGCGGCGCCGGGCGACGGCCAAGGAGAATTCGGTGCGGCAGACCACGGGACAGTCCCCCGAGCGCGCGGTTGCAGCCGGCGCGTCGACCCGGCCGGAATGCGGCGACGGCATGGAGGACGCCATCCGGAACGCCCGGGACAACCTCGTGCGGCAGCAGCGCGAGGACGGGCACCTCTGCGCCCAGCTCGAGGCCGACATCACGCTCGAGGCCGATCTGATTCTCGTGCTGCACTTCTTCGGACGCACGCGAACGCACGCCGGTCTCGTCGCGAAGGCCGCGCGGGAGATCATCAGCCAGCAGCTTCCCGGCGGGGGATTCAGCATATTCCCGGGCGGCCCGCCGGACGTGAGCGCGACCGTGAAAGCCTACTTCGCGCTCAAGCTCGCGGGCATCGCCCCGGACGCCGAGCCGCTCGCGCGCGCCCGCACGGCCATCGCGGACCTCGGCGGCATCACCCGCTGCAACACGTACACGCGCCTGTACCTCGCGCTCTTCGGGCAGTACGACTGGAAGGGCGTCCCCGAGATCCTGCCCGAGATCATGCTGCTGCCGCCCTGGTTCCCGCTCAATCTCTACGACATGTCGAGCTGGACCCGCGCCATCATCGTCCCGCTCATGGTCGTCAACCATTACCGCCCGCTCGCGCCGGTGCCCGAGGGATGCGGCATCGACGAGCTGCGCGGCGACCGCCGCGCAGAGCGCACGCTGTACGTCGAGAGCCGCAACGGGGCCTCGCCATGGAAGCGCGTTTTTCTGAGCCTGGACCCGCTCCTCAAGCTCTGGAGCCGGCAGCCCATTGCGGCCATCCGCGGCCGCGCCCTGAGAAAAGCCCGCTCGTGGATTCTGCGGCGCCAGCACCGCTCCGACGGCCTGGCCGCGATCTGGCCCGGGATCGTCAATACCGCCTTCGCGCTCAAGTGCCTTGGATTCCGCGACGGCGATCCGGTGCTGGAACGTACGATCGGACAGATGCTCGGCCTCATCATCGAGGACGCCGACCATCTCAAGGTGCAGCCGTGCAAGTCGCCGGTGTGGGACACCGCCCTCACGATGGTGAGCTGGCTGCGCGCCGGCATGCAGTCCGGCGACCCCGCGCTCGTTCGCGCCGCCCGGTGGCTGCTTGACCGCGAGGTCCGCCTTCCCGGCGACTGGCGCGTCAAGCGGCCGAACGCGGCGCCCGGCGGCTGGTATTTCGAGTACGCCAACGAGTTCTACCCGGACCTGGACGACACGTCGGTCGTCGTCACGGCGCTCGCGTGCGTCGATATCGGCCACGAGCAACCGATCCTGCAGTCCGCCATCGACCGCGCGCTCGGCTGGGTCCTCGCCATGCAGAGCCGCGACGGCGGGTGGGGCGCGTTCGACGCCGACAACCGCCATCCGATCCTCTGCGACGTGCCGTTCGCGGACCACAACGCGATCCTCGACCCCTCGACGCCGGACCTCACGGGGCGCGTGCTCGAGATGTACGGCCGCCTGGGTTTCACGGAGCGCGAGCCCGAGATCGCGCGCGCCGTCCGCTTTCTGCTCAGAACGCAGGAACGGCACGGCTCGTGGTTCGGCCGCTGGGGCGTCAACCACATCTACGGCACGGCGGAGGTGCTCGTCGCGCTTCACGCGGTGCGCCACGACATGACGCGGCCCGAGGCCGTGCGCGCGGCCGACTGGATCGAGGGCGTCCAGAATCCCGATGGCGGCTGGGGCGAGCGCTGCGATTCGTACCATCGCCCGGACACCCGCGGCCGCGGCGAGAGCACCCCATCGCAGACCTCGTGGGCGATGCTCGGCCTCATGGCCGCGGGCCGCTGGGACTCGGATGCCCTCCGCCGCGGCGCCGACTACCTGCTCGCGGCGCAGAAAAGCGATGGCACCTGGGAGGAGCGCTACTTCACGGGCACCGGCTTTCCCTCGGTGTTCTATCTCAAGTACCACTTCTACCCCCAGTACTTCCCGCTCATGGCGCTTGCGTCCTACCGCGCGCGCACGCTGGAGGCGTGGCCGGTCGCGATCGCGCCGAGGCCTTCGCTCGCCGCATACCGCCGGCCCCTGCCGCGACCGCGGCTCCGGTTCCCGCTGCATCAATCCCTCGCCATAGGGAAGTACATCGCCGCGCGCAAGCTGCGCCGCCGGGCGCGCTTCCCCATGGTCCTCATGCTCGAGCCGCTCCACCGCTGCAACCTCGCCTGCACGGGCTGCGGGAGGATCAGGGAATACCGGGATTTCATGGATTCCGAGATGAGCCTCCGCGAGTGCCTCGATGCCGCCGAGGAGTGCGGCGCCCCGGTCGTGTCGATCTGCGGCGGCGAGCCGCTGATCTACAAGGACATCGTGCCGCTGGCCCATGGCCTGGTCGCGCAGGGCCGCTACGTCTACCTGTGCACGAACGGGATGCGGCTGGCCGAGGCCGCGCCGGAGTTCGCGCCCCACCCGCGCCTGATCTTCAATCTGCACCTCGACGGCCCGCGCCGCACACACGATGCGATCACCGGCCGCCCGGGCTCCTTCGACCGTGCGATCGCCGGCATCGCGGTCGCGCGCTCGCGCGGCTTCCGCGTCACGACGAACACGACGTTCTACGCAACGACGACCGTCGATGACCTGCGCGCGCTCTTCGAATACCTGCTCCCGTACCGCGTCGAGGGCCACACGGTATCGCCCGCCTACGCGTTCACCGATGCGGACTGCGGCGGAGAGTTCTTCCTGACCCGCGAGGCCATCAAGGAACGCTTCGGCGGCCTGCGCGCCCTGGCGCGCCGCTTTCCGCTCCTGTGCTCGCCCGTGTACCTCGATTTCCTGCTCGGCGCGCGCGACCTGCCCTGCGCGCCCTGGGCCAATCCCACGCGCAACGTCGCCGGCTGGCGCGCCCCCTGCTATCTGCTCCTCGACCGCCACTACCCCACCTTCAAGGACTACATGGAAGGCGTCGACTGGGAGCGCCTGGGGCCGGGAAAGGACCGGCGCTGCCGCGACTGCATGGTCCATGCGGGATTCGAGCCGTCGGCCGTCCTCGGCGGAGGCGCGGGACTCAGGGACATCCTGAGGATCGCGCGCTGGCAGTTTGCCTGACGAGCGCCCCGATCTCACGCTGCTGACGGCGGTACCGTTCGAGACCGCGCTCGCGCGCCGTCTCGGGCTGCGCCGCGACGCCGCGGCCCCCGTCCCCTGCCATACGGGCCGCGTCGAGAACCTCCTGGCGGCGCTGTGCGAGACCGGCATGCGCGCCGGCCGCCTCGGCGCGCTCGAAGGCTCCCCGCTCCTCCGGCCGCGGCTCGGCCTCGTCTCGCTCGGTCTTGCGGGCGGCCTCGCGCCCGAGCTTCGCGGGGGCGCGGTCATCGTCCCCGCCCGCGTCATCGACGGCGCCGTGTGCATCGCGGCGCATCCCCTCGTGCGCGCGGCGTTCGCCGCGGGGCCTGTCGCCCCTTCGGATCTCATTGCGGCATCCGACCGCCTCGTCGCCACGCCCGAGGCCAAACGCGCCCTGCGCGAGGCGACCGGCGCCGACGCGGTCGACATGGAAAGCGGCGTGATCGCCGGGTGGGCGGCGGCGCACGGCGTGCCCTTTGCCGTCGTGCGCGGCATCAGCGACCCCGCGCAGTCCGCGCTTCCGTTCGGCCCGGCCGGCGGCGCGCGCGCCGGC
>JBFZCA010000014.1:0-7991 GCA_041308205.1 Planctomycetota bacterium
GGAGCGGGCGGTGATGGAATCAGCTGTCTGTCGTGCCTTCGGCGCATAGAAACACGGGGTCTCCTTCAAGAGCTCCTTGAAGAAGCTGCGAGAAGCAGATGGATCTACTTCAATTCCCCCATCGGCCGTGACAGAGTCTTCAGGACGTGACAGCGACCGCCGGGCGTGAACCTGAACGCGTGTGGGATCCCTGCCGGCAGCCGGAGCGGGAGGCCTGCCGCATCCGGAGGCTGCTCCGTGGCGATGTCCAGGCCGAGAGCCCCGAGATTGCCGGCGCGGCGGGCAAGGCTGCGCTTGACGGCGCCTGACACGACCCGCCCCCCGAGCCTTTTCAATCCGCGCCGCGTCGGCTACGATCTCTGCATGCGTTCGGCGCGCGGGGCGCCGCCGCACCGCATTGCGTGAGGTTGCCGTGAGACTCTACGAGCTTAGAGTGTGGCCGCTCGAGCAGGAAGGCGTGTGGCGGGCGATCGATGTGACCGACCGGCAGTCCCTCCATCACCTGCACGAGACGATCAAGGTGGAGTTCGGCCTCGCCGGGCAGCACCTCTACTGCTTCTACCTCGGCGACAAGGCCTACGATGCCAAGAAGGCCTACGGCGGGCCGGGCGCCGACACCCCGCATCACGCCGACAAGACGAACTTCGCAAGCATGGGCCTCAAGCGGGGACGGCGCTTCCTCTACCTCTACGACTTCACGGCCGAGCGCTTCTTCAGTGTGCTCGTCCAGCGCGTGCGCGGCGCGCCGGACGGCGGGCGATTCCCGGCGGTGAGCGGCAGGCAGGGGCGGCTTTCCGCGCCCGAGAAACCCGCCCCGGACGACTCGCGCGCCGCCTGCGGGCCCATCGAGAACGATCTGCGCGCGGCCGCCGCCGCGTGGGCGCAGGGCAAGCGGCCCTCCAAGGGCGCCCTCAAGCGGGAGCACGATCTGGCCGTCGCCCTGGCGGAACGCGTCAAGGGCGACTGGGGCATGGTCAAGCGCCTGGAGCGCAGGCTGGCCGTCGACGTGAGCGGCTGGATCGCCGGCCTGCCCGAGGCCTTGGCGACCGAGGGCTTCACCGCCGAGGCGCTTGCCGTGATCGACCGGTTCGCGGAGCTCGAGCCCGAGTCGCTGCTCGGCGACCGCGGCGTGGTGCTCGTGGGCGCGGGGCGCATCGATGAAGCCGTGCAGGCGGTGGGGGCGGCGACGACGCGCTTTCCCGAGGATGCATGGGTCTGGGCGAAGGGAGCCTCGGTGCTCGCCCGGGCGGGCAAGCCGTCCGAGGCCGAGCGGGGCTACCGCCGCGCGCTCGAGCTCGCCGGCAACGCGCAGTACCTGCGCGACGGAATCCTGGAGCGCCTGCTCGCGCTTCTCGAGGAGCAGGGCAAGGCCGGCGCCGCGCACGATCTGGCCGAGGAAGAAAAGCGCCGCCGCTCGCGCAACGAGCGCTGACAGCGCGGCGCCGACGACGGGAGGAGCGATGAGCACGGGACGAATAGGCATCATCGGCGGCAGCGGGTTCTACTCGCTCCCCGATCTCACGGTGAAGGAAGAGGTGGCGCTCGAGACGCCGTGGGGGATTCCCTCGCGGCCGCTCGTCGTCGCCGATTTCGCGGGCAGGGAGGTCGTCTTCCTCGCGCGCCACGGAAAGGGCCACCGCCTGCTGCCGCACGAGGTCAACTACCGCGCGAACATCGCGGCGCTCGCGCACATGGGGTGCCGGGAGGTGTTCGCGTTCTCGGCGGTGGGGAGCCTGCGGGAGGAGCTGGCGCCGCTCGATTTCGTCCTCCCCGACCAGCTCATCGACCGGACGAGGACGCGGTCCTCGACCTTCTTCGGCGAGGGAGTCGCGGGGCACGTGGCGTTCGCGGACCCGTACTGCGGGCGCCTGTCGGACGTCGCGGCCGCGGCGGGCGCGGAGCTCGGCATCACGATGCACCGGCGCGAGACGCTCGTCTGCATCGAGGGGCCGACCTTCTCGACGCGCGCCGAGAGCCTGCTCTACCGCTCGTGGGGCGCGGGCGTGATCAACATGTCGGCGCTGCCCGAGGCGCGCCTGGCGCGCGAGGCCGAGCTGTGCTACTGCCTCGTCTGCATGGTCACCGACTACGACTGCTGGCGCGCCGGGACCGACGACGTCGACATCGGCGCGATCCTCGACAACCTCGGCAAGAACGCGCGCACCGCGGCGCAGTTGCTGGGGAAGATCGTCGGGCTTGCGGCCGGCGAGCGGACCTGCGCCTGCGGCACGGCGGCGCACAAGGCGATCATCACCGCCGCGGCGGAGCGCGACCGCCGGCAGGAGGAGCGCCTCAGGTACGTGCTGGAAGATGTGCTGCGCGGAGAGACGAAGGAGACGGGAGCATGAACGCGCGCCTCAGGGAAGTCCTCGGCGAGGAGCTCGCGGCGCTCAAGCGCGCGGGCACCTACAAGGAGCTGCGGCACCTGGACTCGCCCATGGCGCCATCGGTCGAGATGGAAGGCCGCGGCCGGGTCCTCGTCTTCAGCAGCAACAACTACCTGGGCCTTTCCGATCACCCCGAGGTGCGGACGGCGGGCGTCGAGGGCATCGCGCGCTTCGGGGCGGGGACCGCATCGGTGCGTTTCATCTGCGGCACGTTCACGATTCACCGCGAACTGGAGGAGGCGCTCGCGCAACTCGTGGGCTGCGAAGCCGCGCTCACGTTCGTGAGCTGCTGGACCGCCAACGAGGGCCTGATCCCGACGCTCGCCGGCCCCGACGATGCGATCATCTCGGACGCGCTCAATCACGCGAGCATCATCGATGGTTGCCGGCTGGCCAAGAACACCGAGCGGCGCGTCTATCCGCACGGCGACATGGCGAGCCTGGCGGCGCAGCTCGGGGAGCTGCGCGGCAAGCGGCGCCGGCTGATCCTCACCGACGGCGTCTTCAGCATGGAAGGCGATGTCGCGCCGCTTCCCGACCTGGTCGACCTGGCCGAGCAGCACGACGCCGTGCTCATCGTCGACGACTCGCACGGCACGGGCGTCATGGGCGAGCGCGGCCGCGGCACTGCCGAGCACTTCGGCCTCCTGGGGAAGATCGACATCATCACGAGCACGCTCGGCAAGGCGCTGGGCGGTGCGGCGGGCGGGTTCGTGGCCTCCTCGCGCGAGGTCATCGACTACCTCGTCCAGAAGTCGCGGCCGCAGCTCTTCTCGAACGCGCTGCCGCCGACGGTCGCCGCGAGCGCGCGCGCCGCGGTCGAGGTCCTCATGAACGACCCCGGGCGGGTCGCGCGGCTTCGCGAGAACGTCCGCAAGGTGCGGAGCCGCCTGGCGGCCCTCGGCTTCACCATGCTCGAGAGCCCGACGGCGATAATCCCGATCATCGTCGGGGACACGGCGCGCGCGATCGCGATGAGCAACGCCCTCCTGGCCAAGGGCATCTTCGTGACGGGCTTCGGCTTTCCCGTGGTGCCGGAGGGTGCGGCGCGGTTGAGGATCCAGGTGTCGGCCGCGCACACGGACGCCGACATCGAACGCCTCGCGACGGCGCTTGCGGAGGTCAGGCAGGCGTAGCCGCCCGCGCGCCCTGGAGCGCCGCGCAGGCGATGTGGATCCGCTCGGCCAGGCCAAGGTCGTTGCGCCTGAACTCGCGCTCGAAGGCGCGGACCGCCTCCCTGGGCTTGCCGCGCGCGGCGCGGCAGAGACCGAGGTAGTACCAGCCGAGCGGCTGCGAGGCCGCGAGCGCGAAGGCTTCCTCGGCCGGGGGCCACTTGCCCATGTGCAGGGAGCAGTAGCCGCGGGCGTACTCGATGGAGGGATCGGGCGGCTCTGCGCGCGGCGGCAGGAGGTTGAGGCATGCCTGCCAGTCCTCCAGGTCCATGCTGAGGAAGGCCGCGCATTCGCGGAGGTGGTCGTTGCGCTTGCACGCGCGGTCCGCAAGAACGATGGCGCGGGCGGCCGCCAGGTCGCCCCGCAGATAGGCCTCCTCGGCGCTGAAGGGCATCACGGGGCGCTTGAGCAGGCGGTACAGGATCAGCACGGGAATCCTGAGCGCCGCGAATGCAAGACCGGTCCGCCATGACCGCGGCCGCGGCGGCCCCATCGCGTCCTCCGCGGGACGAGCCCAGCGGCAGCGTTTCAGATCGAGCGACTCGCGCCGCGCGAGCACCTGCTCCTCGACGTACAGAAGAACACGCGGCGCGACGAAGCCGTTGTACATGCTCGGACACGAGCCGAAGACGTTCCACTGCGGCGCCCGCTCGCCGGTGCGCGCGAGGATGAGGCGCTCGAGGCCCGCCGCCGCGAAGTCGGCATCGTCGGTGAGCGGCTTGAGGGCGGCGATCGCCCGCGCGGCCGCATCCCACTGGCCGAGGTCGTGGCGGACGACCGCCTGAAGGAGGGGGGGCAGGTGGTGCGAGGGCGCGAGGGCCGCAGCTTGTTCCAGCGTCCGGATCGCATCTTCGGAGCGGTCCAGCTCGTGGAGCGCGAGCGCCTTGAGGCACGCCCCGCGCACCGATTTCGGGCGGGCGAGAACGAGAGCTTCCGCGCACGCGAGCGCCCGCTGCGGGTCGCCCTCGCCGAGGGCGCGGTGCCCGGCGCGCAGGGCGCCCGCCTCGCTTCGCGGCACGCGTGCGGCCATGCCGAGCCCTACCTTCCGAGGACGGCGCTCAGCACCGCCATCTGCGCCCATATGCGGTTCTCGGCCTCGTCGTAGACCGCGCACGCCGGCCCGTCGAGGACCTCGTCCGCCACGACGACGTTGCGCCTGACCGGCAGGCAGTGCATGAAGAAGCCCTTCGCGGTCGTCCGCATGGCCTTCCCGGTCACCTGCCAGGCGCGCAAGTCCTTGCGCGCGGCCTTCTCGGCCTCGGCGTCGCCCCAGTGCGCGATGCTCGCCCAGCTCTTGGCGTAGACGACCTGGGCGCCCTTGATCGCCTTCGCCTGGTCGTGGTACGTCTCGAAGCCGCCGCCGCCGTCGGCGGCAAGCGCCTTGACCTTTCCGAGGACCTCCGGGTCGGGCTCGTAGCCGGGCGGGCACGCGAGGCGCACCTCCATGCCGAGGTGCGCGGCGGCAAGCAGCGCCGAGTGGGGGACGGCGAGCGGCAGCGCCTTCGGGTGCCATGCCCAGGAAAGGCAGAAGGGGCGCGCCTTGGTCTCGCCGAGGCGCTCGACGATGGTCACGGCGTCCGCCAGGCCCTGGCACGGGTGCTCGATCGCCGATTCCATGTTGATGACCGGCGCTTTGGCCTCGCGCGCGAACGATCGGATCACGGTGTCCTCGCGGTCATGGTCCCAGGACTTGAACTGGGGGAACGCGCGAATGGCCAGCGCGTCGACGTAGCGGTCGAGGACGCGTGCGGCCTCCTTCACGTGCTCGCTCGTATCGCCGTCCATGACGGCGCCGTCGCCGTACTCGATCGCCCACAGCTCGCTTCCGGCGTTGACCAGAATCGAGCGGCCGCCGAGGCGGTCCATCGCGATCTGGAACGAGAGCCGCGTGCGGAGCGAGGGGTTGAAGAAGATCGCGGCGAGCATCTTGCCGGCCAGGGACTGCAGCCGCTTGCCGCGCTTGGCGTCGAGCGCCCGCCCGATGAGAAAGCGGACCTCGTCCGGGGCATAGTCGGCAAGCCCGAGAAAATCGCGGTTCGCGAACGACATGCGGTGCTCCTTCCGGAACGGCCCGGACGCTGCGGTCCCCGGGCCCGGCGCGGCCGCGCGCCCGAGGCTTATTCTCGCCGGTCCCGGAGCGCCTGTAAAGTGGGGGCGGCCGCGCCGCGCCGGGGCGGAAACCGGCCCGTCCGATTTTGCGCCCCCAGGCTCGCGGCCCTCTTGCGGGAAGGCGTGTTTTGCTGTTCAAATAGTTGCGGGCCGTCCGTGCGGCGTGCGCGGGCGGGAGGTTCCGCGCGGCATCGCGGCGTTGCCAAAGGAGAGAACGCATGGCCAAGAAGATCTCGATCGGCACGTGGGCCTACGCATTCGGCCCGTATCAGAACAATCCGGTTCCGTTCGACACGGTCGTCCGGCGCGTCGCGCAGCTCGGCCTCGACGGCGTCGAGGTCGGCGCGTTCCGGCCGCACATTCACCCCGACGATTACCCCATGGACGACGACCGGAAGCGCGTGGCGGGCCTGCTCCGCGCCCACGGCCTGGGGATTTCGGGCGTCGCCGCCGACTTCTGGAGCACGCCGGGGCCCGGGACGACGCAAGCCCTGGAGAACGACGCCTACTTCAAGCTCTTCAAGAAGAACGTGCAGCTCTGCCTCGATCTCGGCGCCGATGCGATCCGCGTCGACTGCGTCGATCCGCCGAACAAGTACGACGGCGCCGAGCGCACGGCGGTGTGGGACCGGATCGTCGGCATGTGGAAGCGCTGCGCCGAGTTCGCGGAGGGCTGCGGCGTCAAGGTCGTCTACGAGTTCGAGCCGGGCTTCGTCTTCAACAAGCCGAGCGAGGTCGCGCGGCTGGCGGAGGAAGTCGGCCACCCGAACTTCGGCGTCCTCTTCGACACCTGCCATGCCTACATGTGCGCCGTCGCCGGCGCGCGCCAGCACGGCGCCAAGGAGACGCTCAAGGGCGGCGTCGAGGAATTCATCCGGCTGCTGCGGGGGAAGATCAACCACGTGCACGTGATCGATTCCGATGGGACGCTGCACAACGACGAGACGAGCACCCACCGGCCGTTCGGCGAGGGCAAGATCGACTTCGGCCGGGTGCTCCCGGCGCTCGAGGCCGAGGGCGGCTACGTGGGGAAGTGGTGGACGATCGACCTGTGCTTCTGGCCCGAGGCATGGGAAGTCACTGAGAAGGCGGTTGCGTTCCTACGAAAGCACATGCGGTAGAGAGGAGATGCCATGGCCGACAAGAAAATGCGCGCGCAAGTCTTTTACGAGCCGAAGAAGATGAAGCTTGAGGAGGTGCCGGTGCCGGCGGTGAGCCCCGAGCAGGTGCTCGTCCGCGTGAAGGCCTGCGGCATCTGCGGGTCGGACGTCGCCTACTATCTCGGGAACAGCTCGCTCGAGACTGCGACCGGGAAGGGGCCGCTCATCCTGGGGCACGAATTCAGCGGCGAGGTCGCGGCGGTCGGCGAGATTCCGGCGCGCCTCGGGCTCTTCGCCCCCGGCGACCGCGTCACGGTCGATCCCGTCCAGTACTGCAACGCCTGCCGGATCTGCAAGAAGGGGCAGGTGAACCTCTGCGAGAAGAAGGCCGTGCTCGGCGTGTCCGCCAACGGCGGGTTCGCGGAGTACTGCCTCTCGCACTACACGGGGCTGCACAAGATCCCCGCGAACGTCTCGTACGAGGATGCGGCCATGACGGAGCCGCTCGCCTGCGCCGTGCACGGCGTCACGCGGATGGGCATCCAGCTCGGCGACATCTGCGTGGTGCTCGGCCCCGGCCCGATCGGCAACATGATGGCGCAGCTCATCAAGAGCTCGGGCGCGGGCAAGGTCGTGCTGGTGGGCGCAACGGGCGATGACTACCGGCTCGAGGTCGCCAAGAAGGCGGGCGCGGATCTGGTCTGCAACACCGCGGAGCCCGCGTCGCCGTTCTACGTCAAGGACTTGAAGGCGAAGATCGCCGAGATCAGCGACGGGCAGTTCGCGGACGCGGTCGTGACTCCGACGGGATCGGTCGATGCCATGGAGCTGGCGTTCGAGATCTCGGGCCGCAGGGCGCGGCTGGTGTTCTTCGGGCTGCCGGCCGACAATGCGGTCATCAAGGTGCCGGCGCTGCGGTCGATTCTGTGGGACAAGACCGTGCAGTTCTCGTGGCTCGCGCCGCTCACGTGGCCGCCCGCGCTAGACGCCATCGCCAACAAGCTCGTCGATGTGAAGAGCCTGGCCTCGAGCATCGTCAAGCTGAGCGCGCTCGAGGAAGCCATCATGAACGTGAAGAACCGCGTCGGGAAGCCGATGAAGGTGCTCGTCACGCCGTGAGGCGGCCGGCCGCAATCGCGGCGGCATTCAGGCGGCGCAAAGGAGGAACGCATGGTCCGCGTCCTGTGTGCGGCGCACGCGGCGTGGGTGCTGAACGCGGGCTG
>JBFZCA010000015.1:0-2592 GCA_041308205.1 Planctomycetota bacterium
GCACTACATTCTCCCGGTCATCTACCCCGACGGGCTCACCCACGACGTCCAGGTCGGCCTCGGAACGGCGCTCATCGTCTTCAACGCCCTGCTCTATCTCTGGGTCGTCCTCCGTACGGCGTCCCCCGCGAAGAAGAAGAAGGAGCCTGTTTGATGCGCCTCCCTGCAGGCGACCTGAGCCCCGCGGATGCACTCGCTATCCTCGATGCGCCCGCCGCCGCGCTTCCCGAAACCATGGCGCGGGCGACCGCGATCAGGCGCCGCACGTTCGACGACACAGCGACGATGTGCTCGATCCTGAACGCCCAGAGCGGCGCGTGCGGCGAGGATTGCGCGTTCTGCGCGCAGTCGCGGCGCCACGGCGCTCCCGTGTCGTCCTATCCGTTGCTGCCCTCGGACGAGATCCTCGCGGCGCACGCGGCCGCCTCGCGCTTTCCGATCGAGCGCTTCGGCATCGTCACGAGCGGAAGAACGCTCGCCGGCAAGGACATCGACCGCCTGTGCGCGCTCATCGAAGCCCATCGCGATGCGCCCGTCGCGTGGTGCGCGTCGCTCGGCATGCTCGGCGCGGCGCAGCTCGGGCGCCTTGCGGCCGCGGGCCTGCGCCGCTTCCACCACAACCTGGAGACCGCCGAGTCGTACTTCCCGCGCATCTGCACGACGCACACCTACGCGCAGCGCGTCGCGACGATCGAGGCCGCGAAGGGCGCGGGCCTCGAGGTCTGCGCGGGCGGCATCCTCGGCATGGGCGAGGAGCCGCGCCACCGCGTCGAGCTCGCCTTCGCGCTCCGAGACCTCGGCGTCGCCTCGATCCCGCTCAATTTCCTGGTGCCGATCCCGGGGACGCCCGCGGCCGCCTTCGCCGCGCCGCTCGCGCCCGAGGAGATTCTGGCCGCGATCTGCATGTTCCGCCTCGTCTGCCCCGAGGCCGAGATCAAGGTCTGCGCCGGCCGCGAGCGCTTCCTCGGCCGCCGCGAGAAGGACATCTTCGCCGCGGGCGCCACGGGCATCATGGTCGGCGGGTACCTCACGGTGGCGGGAAGGTCGGTTGCGGAGGACCTCGTGATGGTGCGCGAGGCCGGCATGCGTTATGACCCGGAACGATTTCGCCAGGGAGCTTGAGAAGCTCGCCTCGGAGGGCCTTCTCCGCACGCTCACGGCGCGCGCGGGCCTCGGGGGAAAGTACGCCGACGCGGGCCGCACGGTGCTCAACTTCTCCTCGAACGATTACCTCGACCTCGCCTCGAACGCGCGCCTCAAGGCCGCGGCCGCCGAGGCGATCGCCGCGTGGGGATGCGGCGCCGCCGCATCGCGGCTCATGTCGGGAACCCTGCGCCTCCACGAGGCGCTCGAGGCGGAGCTCGCCGGCCTCGTCGGACGCGAGCGCGCGCTTCTTTTCGGCAGCGGCTTTCTCGCCAATCTCGGCGTCCTGGCGGCGCTCGCGGGGCGGCACACGACGATCTTCGCCGACCGCCTCAACCACGCGAGCCTCCTGGACGGCGCACGCCTGAGCGGCGCCCGGCTCGTCAGGTACCGCCACGGCGATGCCGCGCAGCTCGACGCGCTGCTCGCCGCGGACGCGAGCCGGCGGCGGATCATCGTCACCGACTCGGTCTTCAGCATGGACGGCGACATCGCGCCGCTTGCCGACATCGGCGACTGCGCGATTCGCCGCGGCGCGCTCCTCGCCGTCGACGAGGCGCATGCGATCGGCGTTCTCGGATTGGGGGGCGGCGGCGTGTGCCGCGATCTCCCGGCCGTGCGCCCCGACGTCGTCGTCGGCACCCTGAGCAAGGCCCTCGGCGGCTACGGCGGATTCGCCGCCGGCTCGCGCGAGTTGCGCGATCTCCTCGTCAACAAGGCGCGCAGCTTCATCTACTCGACCGCGCTGCCGCCCGCGTGCCTGGGAAGCGCCCGCGCAGCGCTCGCGATTCTCGCCGCCTCGCACGGCCTGGGCGCGACGCTCCTCGCGCGCGCCGCGCACTTCAGGGACGCGCTCAGGAACGCCGGCCTGGACACCGGCCCCTCGCGGACGCAGATCATCCCGATCATGGCCGGCGACAACGAGCGCGCGCTCGCGTTTGCGCGCGTGCTCGGCGACAAGAGCATTCTCGCCGTCGCCGTGCGGCCGCCGACGGTGCCCCCGGGAACCGCGCGCCTGCGGCTCTCGGTCACGCTCGCCCACACGGACGAGGACCTCGCGCGCGCGGCCGCCGCCATCGCCGCGGCCGCGCGACAGGTCGGAGTCATCTGATGGCGCGCGTGATTCTCATTCCGGGCTGGGCCTCGACCCCGAAGATCTGGAGCGCAGTCGCGGCCGCGCTGCCCGGGGATCTCGCCGTGGAATATCTCGACTGGCGGGACGCGATCGAGCGCGATGCGCCGGCGCGCGATGCGATCGTTGCCGGCTGGTCGCTCGGAAGTCTGTGCGCCCTGCGCATGGCCGCGCGAGGAAACGCGCACGGCGTCGTCGTCCTGGCAGGGATGGCGCGCTTCGTCGCCGAGGGCGATGCCCCCGGCGTCTCCGCGTCCGCGCTGCGCGCGATGCGCGCGCAGCTCGGACGCGATCGAGAAGCCTGTCTGCGGGAATTC
>JBFZCA010000016.1:0-14437 GCA_041308205.1 Planctomycetota bacterium
TCGTCGAGGACGGGGCCCTGACCAACAAGAGCGACGGCGTCGATGACATCTGCTCCGTTGAGGAGTTCGAGAACTACGAGCTGGAGCTGGAGTACAAGGTGCCCGCGAACGGCAACAGCGGCATTTACCTGCGCGGCGCCATCGAGGTCCAGATCCTCGACAGCAAGGGCAGGACGGCGAATCTCGGCGCGGGCGACGTGGGCGGCATCTACGGCGGCGCGCCGCCGCGCGCCAACCCGCAGAGAGCCGGCGAGTGGAACAAGTTCGTCATCACGCACGTCGGGTACCGCATCGCGGTCTACCACAACGGCGTCCTCGTCCAGAACAACCTCTACCGCGCCGAGAACACCCCGGGCTGCCACGAGAAGTACGTCGGCACGCCGCGGCGCGGCCCGCTCATGTTCCAGGGCAACCACAGCAAGGTCTGGTACCGCAACATTCGCATCCGGCCGATCGCGAGCGGCGAGGGCTGGCGGCCGATCTGGACCGGCGAGAAGGACGACATCGACGCCGCGTTCAGCTCCTCGAACCGGGCGGCGGACAAGAACAACGTGCGCGACGCATGGGCGTTCGACGACCACTCGGTCACCAACGTCAAGGGGCACGACATGTGGACCAGGGAGGCCTTCGGCAACTTCCTCGTCCACTACGAGTACCGCTCGCAGGGCAACAGCGGCTTCTACCTGCGCGACCAGTGGGAGATCCAGATCAACCGCGCGACGAAGAAACCGGGCACGCACGACGACGGGGCGCTCTACTCGCTCTTCGAGCCCGCGCAGGCCGTTCGCAACGCCGACACGGACTGGAACCACATGGACGTCAAGGTCGAGGGCGTCAAGATCTGGGTGTGGCAGAACGGGAAGCTCGTCCACGACGGCCGCGTGTGCGCGACGCGCACGGACAACCACGGCGCCCCGACGCCGGCCTTCTCCAAGGCGCCCTTCAAGCTCCAGGGCGACCACGAGAAGGTCTGGTTCGCGAACATCTACATCAAGCCGCTGCCCGACAGCAAGTAAGGCGGGAAAAGGCCGGACGGACCCCCGGTAGCTGGTGGCTCCCCGGCTTCTACACTATCATAGTGGCGCTATGCATTCCGCGCGGATCGCGAAAGCCCTTCCCGCACTTCTTGCGGCGCTCGGCGTCGCGCTCATTGCCTTTCTGCTTCTCGGCGGGCAGGGCGCGCGCGCCGGATCGCTCGCACGGCGCGTCGCCGGCACGGACATGGCGGGCAAGTCCAGGGAGCAGATCGCCGTCGCCATCGAGACGGCATCCACCCTCGTGAAGGGCGAGGGCGTCCCCGCCTCGATCGAGGGCGCCTGGCCCTGGTTCCGCGGCCCCAACCTCGATGCGATCAACACCGAGCGCGTGCCGCTTGCGCGCGCGTGGGGTCCCGGGGGCCCGCCGGTCCTCTGGGCGATCGATGTCGGCGAGGGCTACGCGGGCGCCGCGGTCCTGAACGGCCGCGTCTACCTGATCGACTACGACCGCGAGGCCCAGGCCGATGCCGTGCGCTGCCTGTCGCTGGCCGACGGCAAGGACATCTGGCGCTTCGCCTACCCCGTGCCGGTCAAGCGCAACCACGGCATGTCGCGCACCGTGCCCGCCGTGACCTCCACGCACGTGGTGACGCTCGGACCCAAGTGCCACGTCGTCTGCCTCAACGCCGAGACGGGCGCATTCGCCTGGGCGATCGACCTCGTGCGCGCCTGGAAGGCCAAGGTCCCCCAGTGGTACGCCGGGGCGTGCCCGCTCATCGACAAGGACCGCGTGATCCTCGCGCCGGGCGGCGACGCGCTCCTCATCGCCGTCGAGCTCGCGACAGGCAAGGTCCTCTGGCAGAGCCCGAACCCCATGCGCTGGAAGATGACGCACGCGACGCCCATACCCATGGAGCGCTCGGGAAAGCGCATGTACGTCTACCCGGGAAGCGGCGGCGTCGCGGGCATCGCCGCCGAGGACGGCGCGATTCTGTGGCAGACGAACGCGTGGAAGATCAGCATCGCGACCGTGCCGTCGCCCATCGTCATCGGCGGCGGCCGCATTTTCCTCACGGGCGGCTACAACGCGGGGAGCATGATGCTGAAGGTCGACGCCGAGGACGGCGAGTTCGCGGTGCGCACGCTCTTCGCGCTCGACCCCAAGGTCTTCGCCAGCATCCAGCAGACGCCGATCCTGTACCGGGACCGCCTCTTCGGCGTCAAGTACGACGGCCAGCTCGCCTGCGCCGACCTCGACGGCAACGTCCTGTGGACGAGCGGCAGCGGCCGCACGTTCGGGCTCGGGTCGTACGCGCTCGCCCAGGGAATGCTCTTCGTCGTCAACGACAAGGGCCGCCTGACGCTCGTCGATGCCGACGCCGGGGAGTACCGCCCGCTCGGGGAGTTCGACGCGCTCCGGGGGCACGACGCCTGGGGGCCGCTCGCCATCGCCGGCGGCCGCCTCCTCATGCGCGATTTCACGCGCATGGTCTGCCTGGACATTCGCGACCGGGCCGCCCTCTCGAAGGAAGGCGGCGCCCAATGATGGCGCGCGGGGCGTTCTCGGCGCGCGCGGCGGCGGGCATCGTCGTCTTCGTCGCGATTGTCGCCGCGGTCATCGCGATCGCGCTGCACGACCCGACCGGCGAGCGCGGCAACCGGCTCGGCAAGGACTTCGCGTACGAGACCAAGGACCTGCGCCCCATCGCGCCGGCCCTGCTGCGCTACGCGGAGCGCGCGGCCTTCGACACACGCCTTGCGGCGCCGCGCGCGCTCGCCGTCGGCGCCGATGACCGCCTGTACGTGGCGGGCGACCGCGCCATCGCCATGTTCACCCCGCACGGAACGCCCGCGGGCTCGCGCGCGCTCGATGGCGAGCCCACCTGCCTTGCCGTGACCTCGGGCGGCGTGTCGTACGTCGGCATGAGCAACCACGTCGAGGTCTTCGATGCGGCGGGAACGCGCACGGCGGCGTGGGCGCCCCACGGAGAGCAGTCGTACGTCACGGCGGTCGTCGCGATCCCGGAGGGCATCGTCGTCGCCGACGCGGGCGAGCGCATCGTGCTTCTCTACGGGAAGGACGGGACGCTCGTCCGGCCGATCGGCGGCCGCGACCCCGAGCGCAACGTCCCGGGGTTCGTCGTCCCGAGCCCCTTTCTCGACGCGGCGATGGGCAAGGACGGCCTCCTGCGCGTCACGAACCCCGGCCGCCACAAGGTCGAGGCCTATTCCCTCGAGGGCGATCTGTGCCTCGCCTGGGGCGCCGCCAAGGCGACGGTCGAGGGCTTCTGCGGCTGCTGCAACCCCGTCCACATTGCCGTGCTCCCGGACGGCGCCATCGTGACGAGCGAGAAGGGCCTCGTCACCGTCAAGGTGTGCGAGCCCGATGGCGCCCTCAGGTGCGTCGTCGCCGGGCCCGACCGGCTCGGCGAGAACGCGCTCGGCTACGACGTTGCGGTCGACTCGAAAGGCCGCATCATCGTGCTCGACCCCGTCGCGAAGAAGGTGAGAGTGTTCGAGCCCGCTGCGCGGCGCGGCTCCCCGCGTTCGGAGACAGGTTCCACCAATGGCTGATCACGAGACGAAACCGATCCCGCGGCGCGGCTTCATGCGCGCCGCGGCCCGCGCCGCCTGCGCGCTCGGCATCGGCGGCGGCGCCGCGTACCTCATCGCGCCCCGCGCGCCCGGCGAGCGCGTCTGGCAGATCGACCCCTCAAAGTGCATCGCCTGCGGCAACTGCGCCACCTACTGCGTGCTCAGGGAGTCCGCGGTCAAGTGCGTGCACAGCTTCCCCATGTGCGGCTACTGCGAGCTCTGCACCGGGTTCTTCAATCCCGCGCCGAACGATCTCACGACCGCCGCCGAGAACGTCCTCTGCCCGACGGGCGCCATCGTGCGCCGCTTCGTCGAGGACCCGTACTTCGAGTACACGATCGACAAGCGCCTGTGCATCGGCTGCGGCAAGTGCGTCAAGGGCTGCACGATGTTCGGGAACAGCTCGCTGTACCTCCAGGCGATGCACGACCGCTGCCTGAACTGCAACCAGTGCAGCATCGCCGCGGCGTGTCCCTCCGAGGCGTGGGTGCGCGTGCCGGCCGCAGCGCCGTACCTCTGGAAGAAAGTCACCTAGGCCGCCATGCGCAACCCGTACGCCGTCCTCATCGCGCTCGTCGTGGTCCTCTGCGGCCGGCACGCGGGGTCTGAGCAGCGCTTCCCGCCGCCCGACTTCTCCCCGGGCTACTCGCTGCCCGTGACCGAGGTGCAGGGAACGCCCGCGCGCGACGACGTGCGCGGCTACATCGATGCGGCCGTGCTCCTCGCCGCGCTCGCGGCGGCCTCGTACCTCGCCCTCGGGCGCCGCTCGCGCCGCGGCCTCGTCGTCCTCGGCATCGGCTCGCTCGCCTACTTCGGCTTCTACCGGCACGGCTGCATCTGCCCCATCGGCGCCATTCAGAACGTCGTCCTCGCCGTCGCCGACTCCGGCTACGCGCTGCCGCTCACGGCGGCGATCTTCTTCGCGCTGCCGCTTCTCTTCACGCTCTTCTTCGGCCGCGCGTTCTGCGCCGCCGTCTGCCCGCTCGGCGCGATTCAGGACATCGTCCTCGCGAGCCCGGTCGCCGTGCCGGGCTGGCTTGCCCGCGCGCTCGGCCTCGTCCCCTTCGTGTACCTCGGCGCGGCGGTGCTCCTCGTCGCCATGGGAAGCACGTTTCTCATCTGCAGGTACGATCCCTTCGTCGGCTTCTTCCGGCTGAGCGCGGGCCTCGATCTCACGATCTTCGGCGCCTCGCTCCTCGTCATCGGCGTCTTCGTGGGCCGGCCCTACTGCCGCTTCCTGTGCCCCTACGGCGCGCTCCTCGGCCTCGTCTCGCGCCTCTCGTGGCGGCGCGTCAGGATCACGCCGGCAGAGTGCATTCAGTGCCGCCTGTGCGAGGACTCCTGCCCCTTCGGCGCCATCACGACCCCGAGCCCGGAGACGCCCCCCGAACGCCGCGCCGGCAAGAAGGCCCTCGCGGTCACGCTGCTCGTCCTGCCGGTCCTGATCGCCCTCGGCGCCCTCGCCGGACGCGCTCTGAGCCCGGCCTTCGCGCACACGCACGCCACGATCAGGCTCGCCGAGCGCGTGTGGCTCGAGGACGCCGGCCGGGTCGACGGCACGACCGACCAGAGCGACGCGTTCCGCGCGACCGGCCTTTCGACCGACGATCTCTACCTCGCCGCCGGCGCCGTCAGGGCCGGCTTCGACACGGGGACGACGCTCCTCGGGGCGTTCGTCGGCCTGGTCATCGGCGCGACGCTCCTGCGCATCTCGCTGCGCCGGAAGCGCACGGAGTACGAGGCCGACCCCGCGCTCTGCGTCGCGTGCGGCCGCTGCTACCGCTACTGCCCGGTCGAAATCGACCGGCTCAAGAAGCTCGAACAGGCCGAGGGCCGCGCGGAGCAACACGATGGAAGCGCATGATCGCTCGCTCTTCGCGGCGATGAGGTCCGACGTGCGCGCCGCGACGCGCACGGCCCTCGTCACGGGCGCGTTCGTCGCGATCACCGCCGCGGCGCTCGTCGCCTACCACCTGAAGGGCGGCGCCGAGGAGTTCATCGACTCGGCCGAGATCGCCGCCATGAAGTCGGCCCTCGCCGCCGACCCGGCCGACGACGCGCTCAAGCTCAGGATCCAGGAGCGCGATCTCGCGATCCGCGAGGCGTACTTCGCCAGGATCGAGCGGCTCGACCGCGGGATCTATCTCCTCCTCGGCGGCCTCATCGCGTTCGTCGCGGCGCTTGCGTGGGCGGCGTCGGCTCGCCGTGCCGCGCCCGTGCCCGGCTCGACCGAACCCACGGCCGCGGGCGAGGCGCGCGCGACGTTCTCGTCGCGCTGGTCGATCGCCGCGCTCGCCGTCATCGCCGCGGGCCTGGGCGCCGCGTGGACGGGCCGGGGCGATCTCGCCTTCCTTGACCAGGCCGTCGGCGTGATCGAGGAGGCCAAAGCGCCGCCGGTCGTCGCGCCGCCCGAGGAGGTCGCCAGGCACTGGCCGCGCTTCCGCGGCCCCGGCGGCCTCGGCGTCTCGGCCTACCTCAACGTGCCCGCCGCATGGAACGGCGCGAGCGGCGAGGGAATCCTCTGGAAGACCGAGGTGCCGATCTCGGCCGACAACTCGCCGGTTGTCTGGGGCGACCGCGTCTTTCTCTCGGGCGCGACCAGGACCAGGCGCGAGGTCTACTGCTTCGACACGGCGGCGGGCGCCCTGCGCTGGACCGGCAAGGTCGAGCGCATCCCGGGAAGCAGGGACGGCCCCGAGGACATCATGGAGGACACGGGCTACGCCGCCCCCACCGTCGCGACCTGCGGCCGGCGCGTCTACGCGATCTTCGCGAACGCGGATCTCGCGGCCTTCGACTTCGACGGCGCGCGCGTCTGGGCGCGCAACCTGGGCGTCCCGGAGAACCACTACGGCTACGCCTCTTCGCTCCTGGTCTACCGGCACCTGCTCATCGTGTCCTACGATCAGGCGACGCCCGAGGACAACCGCTCAAGGTTCTTCGCGCTCGACACCCGCAACGGGAAGACCGTCTGGGAGGCGGTCCGGCCGGTCTCGGCCTCGTGGGACACGCCGATCGTCATCACGCACGAGGGCGCCGACCAGCTCATCACGTGCTCGAACCCGCTCGTCATCGCCTACGCGCCCGCAACGGGCGCGGAGCTCTGGCGCGCCGAGTGCCTGAACGGCGACGTCGCGCCCTCGCCGGTCTACGCGGGCGGCCTGGTCCTGACGGTCAACACGGGCGCGCAGCTCAGCGCGATCAAGCCCGGCGGCTCGGGCGACGTCACCGAGACCCACATCGCGTGGTTCGCGGAGGACGGCCTGCCCGACATCGTGAGCCCGGCGGCGACGGACGACTTCACGTACCTGCTGACGACCGAAGGGCTCCTGACCTGCTACGAGACAAAGACCGGCACAAAGGCCTACGAGGAGGACATCGCCCTGATGTTCAACGCATCGCCGAGCATCGCCGGCGACAAGCTCTATCTGATCTCGGCCAAGGGCGTCGCGATCGTTGTCCGGATCGGCCCGGCCTACAAGGAGCTCGGCCGCGCGGAGCTCGGCGAGGGCGTGCACGCCTCGCCGGCCTTCCAGGACGGCCGCATCTACATTCGCGGCAAGAAACACCTGTACTGCATAGGGGCCAGATGACCGGGCCT
The DNA here is from genome assembly GCA_041308205.1 of Planctomycetota bacterium. GTDB lineage: Bacteria > Planctomycetota > UBA8108 > UBA8890 > UBA8898 > UBA8898. The sequence continues at coordinate 7,174 of JBFZCA010000016.1, forward strand.
GATCTCGACATCGTCGAACGCATCATCGACGCGCACGGCCGCGGCCGCAATGCGGTCATTCCGATTCTCCAGGCGCTCCAGGACCATTTCCGCTACCTCCCCGAAGAGGCGCTCAGGCTCGTGTGCGCGCGCACCGAGATCACGCCCGCGCGCATCGCCGGCGTCTCGACCTTCTACACGCAGTTCCGGCACCGCCCGGTCGGCACGCACATCATCAGCGTGTGCCACGGCACGGCCTGCCACGTCTAGGAGGCACGCGGCATCCAGGATGCCCTCGAGCGCTGCCTCAAGATCCCCGCGGGCGACGACACGGATCCGGAGGGCAACTTCACGCTCCGGAAGGTCGCCTGCCTGGGCTGCTGCACCCTGGCCCCCGTCATCCAGATCGACGACATGACGTTCGGGCATCTCACGCCGAACGCCGTGCCGCGCGTGCTCCAGGATTTCCTGGCGATCAGGCGCCGGCCGCGCGCGGCGGCGCCGCCGCACGCCCACGACCGCGTGCCCGACCCGCACGGCGAGATCAGGATCGGCCTGGGCTCCTGCTGCGTCGCCCGCGGGAGCCGCGCCGTGAAGGACGCGCTCGACCGCGCGGTCGACGGCCTCGGCATTCCGATTACGGTGAAGCGCGTCGGCTGCGTCGGCATGTGCCACCAGACGCCGCTCCTCGAGGTGATCGCACCCGGCGCCGCGCCGTTCTTCTACGCCCAGGTCCGCGCCGAGGACGCCGAAGCCATCGTCAGGCGGCATTTCGAGCCCAAGGGAGTCCTGCGCAAGGCGCGCGCCGTCGTGTCGCGAGCCCTCGACCGGCTGCTCACCGACGAGGCCTGGACGCCGCCCGAGCGCTTCGCGCTCGACACGGGCGCACAGCCCGTCGCCGCGTTCCTCGGGCCCCAGCGCCAGATCGCGACCGAGCGGCGCGGGCAGCTCGACCCGCTGGACATCGACGAATACCGCCGCGGAGGAGGCTTCGAGGCGCTCAACCGCTGCGTCACCGGCATGCAGCCCGATGCGATCATCGAGGCCGTCACGCGGAGCGGGCTTCGCGGCCGCGGCGGCGCGGGGTTCCCGACGGGCGCCAAGTGGCGGCTCGTCGGGAACGCGCCCGGCGAGCGCAAGTACATCGTGTGCAACGGCGACGAGGGCGACCCGGGTGCCTTCATGGACCGCATGCTGCTCGAATCCTACCCGTACCGCGTGATCGAGGGCATGACGATCGCGGCCTTTGCGGCGGGCGCGCGCGAGGGCTACTTCTACATCCGCGCCGAGTACCCCCTCGCCGTCGAACGCATGCGCGCCGCGCTCGAGCGCTGCCGGGAGCGAGGCCTCCTCGGCGAGCGCATCCTCGGGACCGACTTCAGCCTGAAGCTCGCGATCATGGAAGGCGCGGGCGCGTTCGTCTGCGGCGAGGAGACGGCGCTCATGGCCTCGATCGAGGGCGGGCGCGGCATGCCGCGCCTCCGGCCGCCCTACCCGGCGCGCCACGGGCTCTGGGGGCTTCCGACCCTCATCAACAACGTCGAGACGTACGCGCTCGTCCCCTGGATCATGCGCAACGGCGCCGAGGCATTCGCCGCGCTGGGCACGGCCCGCAGCGCCGGAACCAAGGTCTTCGCGCTCGCCGGGAAGGTCCTGCGCGGCGGCCTCATCGAGGTCCCCATGGGCGTGACGATCCGCCGGATCGTCGAGGAGATCGGCGGCGGCGTCGCCCCCGGCAGGACCTTCAAGGCGGTCCAGATCGGCGGGCCCTCGGGCGGCTGCATACCGGCGGCGCTCGGGGACACGCCGGTCGACTACGAGGCCCTCACCGCCGCGGGCGCCATCATGGGCTCGGGCGGCATGGTCGTCCTCGACGACACCGACTGCATGGTCGACATCGCGCGCTACTTCCTCGAGTTCACGCAGGACCAGTCCTGCGGCCGCTGCACGTTCTGCAGGATCGGCACGCGGCGCATGCTCGAGACCCTGACGCGCATCTGCGAGGGCAAGGGCACGGCCGCCGACCTCCCGGAGCTCGAGGAGCTCGCGGGCATGGTGAAGCGCGGCAGCCTCTGCGGGCTGGGGAAGACCGCGCCGAACCCGGTGCTCACGACGCTGAAGTACTTCCGGCACGAGTACGAGGCGCACCTTGCCGGCCGCTGCCCCGCGGGAAAGTGCAAGGCGCTCATCACCTACTCGATCACCGACGACTGCATCGGCTGCACGCGCTGCGCGCAGCGCTGCCCCGCCGGCGCGATTCTCATGCAGCCCTACGAGAAGCACACGATCGACGTTGCGGCGTGCATACGCTGCGGCACATGCCTGAGCGTCTGTCCCGCCGACGCGGTGAGGGTCCAATGAACGTGCGGCTCCTGATCGACAATCGCGAGGTGGAAGTGCCCCGGGGTGCGACGCTGCTCGACGCCGCTCGGAAGCTCGGGATTCCCGTTCCCACGCTCTGCCACGTCGAGGGCCTCCCGCCCTCGACCTCGTGCATGGTCTGCGTCGTCAAGATCAAGGGCCGCGATGCGTTCGTGCCCTCGTGCGGCATGCAGGCCGAGGAGGGCATGCAGGTCGAGAGCGAGACCGAGGAGGTCAGGGCCGCGCGCACGGCGGCCATCGAGCTTCTCCTGAGCGACCATGTCGGCGATTGCGCGGCGCCGTGCCACGCGCTCTGCCCGGCGCGCATGGAGATCCCGCGCATGCTGCGCCAGATCGCGGCGGGCGCCTACGGCGACGCCATCGCGACCGTGAAGCGCGACATCGCCCTGCCCGCGACGCTCGGAAGAATCTGTCCGGCGCCGTGCGAGAAGGGCTGCCGCCGCGCCGCGAACGACGCGGCGGTCTCGATCTGCCTCCTCAAGCGCTTCGTCGCGGACATCGATCTCGCATCGGGGGCTCCGTACCGGCCCGACTGCGCGCCCGCCTCGGGCAAGAAGGTCGCCGTCATCGGCGCGGGGCCGGCGGGCCTCGCCGCGGCGTACCACCTCCTCCAGGCGGGCCACGCGTGCACGCTCTTCGATGCGCAGGGTGCGCCGGGCGGCATGCTCAGGCAGAAGATCGAGCCCGCCCGCCTGCCGCCCGCCGTCCTCGACGCCGAGATCGCGCGCATCACGGAGCTCGGCGCCGAGATCGTCGCGAACACGCGCGTGGGCGCCGATGTGTCCTTCGCCGAGCTGCGCGGCCGGTTCGACGCCGTGCTCGTTGCGGCGGGCGAGCTCCCCGCCGACGCGATCGCGGCGTTCGGCCTTCCGTTCGGCGCGCACGGCATTCTGGCCGACAAGAAAACCTTCGCGACGTCCGAAGCCGGCGTGTTCGCGGCGGGCGGCGTCCTGCGCCCGCTGCACATGGCCGTGCGGGCGGTCGCCGACGGCAAGGAGGCCGCGCGCGGAATCGACCGCTTCCTCACGGGCCGCCGCACGATGGCGCACGACGAGCGCTTCTCGACGCACATAGGCAAGCTCAAGGAGGGCGAGATCGCCGCCTTCCTGACCGGCGCGAGCCCCGCGCCGCGGGTCGAGCCCGCGGGCGACGGCATGACGCCGGAGGAAGCCGCCGCGGATGCCCGGCGCTGCCTGCGCTGCGACTGCAGGAAGCCGCACGACTGCGCGCTGCGGCGCCTTGCCGATGCGTACGGCGCGCGGGCCCACAGGTACAAGATCGAGCGGCGCACGTTCGTGCAGCTTCGCCGCCCGGGCCTCATCTACGAGCCCGGCAAGTGCATCCTGTGCGGCATCTGCATCGCCATCGCCGAGGAGGCCCGCGAGCCGCTCGGCCTCGCCTTCATCGGCCGCGGCTTCAACGTGCGCGTCGGCGCGCCCTTCAACGCCGCGCTCGCCGAGGCCCTGACGACCGTGGCCGGCCGATGCGTCGAGGCGTGCCCGACGGCGGCGCTCGCGTACGACACGGAGTGATTCAGCGCGCGGTTTCGATCCGCGCGCCGGCGGGCGCCTCGCACACGCTGTTCCCGCACATGAGCACGCCCAGGCTCTCGGGGCCGCAGTTGAAGAGCACGTCGAGGATGCTCAGGTTCCCGGCGAACGGCCCCCAGGGCTGCGGGTACTCGAGCGCCGTCCAGTCCTGGATGAGGTTGCGAACGCCGTTGCGCTCGAGGAGCGCGAAGTCGACGTAGTCGCGGGCGTGCATCCCGTGGAGGTAGGCATCGCCGCGCGTCTTCCGGCAGATGTCGACGATCAGCTCGCTTGCCTTGCCCTCGCACCCGAGCGCCGATGCGAGCGAGACGGGCGTCGCTATGCCGAGAAGCTCCATGCAGCGCAGGATCACGGCGCCGTTGAAATCGGCCAGCTTCTCCCAGTCCCGCGACAGCAGCTCGCGAAACGGCGGGTAGTACCTCTCGAAGTGCGCGCACTTCCCGTAGCTCACCTCGAGCGTGCGCATGTGCGTTCTCCGCCAGCGCGCGCCGGGCTCGATCAGGACCTCGTGCAGCCGCTGCGTGAAGCGGCCCGATGTCTTGACCGGGATGTGCAGCCAGTGCGCGCGGCCGTCCGCGAGCTTCACGCGATTGCGGTTGTGGTATTCCCTCTTGACGTACTGCGTCACGTCGGCGATGACGAAGTGCTCGACGGACGCCGCCTTCGCGAAGAAGCCGCCGTAGGGGTAGAGATTAGGCTGATGGCCAGCAACGCAACGCATGTGCATGCTCCCTGAGGAACGCGGTAATGTGCGCCTGGTGCTCCTCGGCGAGGCCGGGATAGAGCGGCACGGACACGCAGTGCCGCTGCGCCCACGCGGCGACGGGCACGGCCTCCTCCTCGATGCCGAAGGCGAGCGCCGCGGCCCTGTGCACGGGCGGCTTTGCCTCGATGCCGGCGGCCCTGAAGCGCTCGATCATCCCCGCGGCATCGCCGGCGACGACGATGAAGCGCGAGTAGGCGCAGCCGGCGCGCGCCTCCCGCCCGAGCGCCTCGGCAAAGCGCGCCGCGATCGCGCGACGCGCCGCGATGAAACGGTCGAGCTTGCCGAGCTGGCTCAGGGCGAGCGCGGCGGCAAGATCCGACATCAGAAAATGGAAGTGCGGCGTCCACGTCTCGATCTTGTCGTGGAGGAAGAGGCTCCACGCGGCCTTCTCGTGCGCCGCATCGTCGCCGGCGAGGAGCCCGCCGTGGCCGGCCGCGAGAAGCTTCGTTCCGTAGAAGGAGGTCATCGCGAACGCGCCGTGCCCGCCTGCGGCCCTGCCGCCGGCCGGGACGCCGAGCGTCTGGGCGCAGTCCTCGACGACGGGAGCGGCGCGAATATCCCAGACGGGCGCGGGCACGCCGAAGAGGTGCGCCGCGACGACGGCGGCAAGACCGCGCTCCGCGTCGACCTTCGCGGGGTCGATGGCGAGCGTCGCCTCGGCCACATCGACGAAGACGGGCGCCGCGCCGACCAGCGCGCACGCATCGAGCGCCGCGCCGCACATGTAGGCGGGAAGCGCGACGCGCGCTCCCGGGCCGACCCCCAGCAGGCGCAGCGCCGCCGCGATCGCGTCGGTGCCGCTCTGGACCGCTATGCCCCAGCGCTTCCCCATCGCCGCCGCGCCGGCCGCGCCGAGACGGCGGGCGACATCGCCGTGCGTCACGAACTTCGCCTCGAGCGTCGCGCGCACGGCCGCCTCGTCCTCGGCGTCGAAACAGGGACGGGAATGCGGGATCATGGCGCTCATGATAACGAGCGCCGCGCGGGGCGTAAAGCGGCGGGGACGGACGCGCCGTCGTGCACCCGTCCCCGCCGTCCGATTCCGCGATCGCGGAATGCTACAGGGTCCAGCCCTTGCGGTACTCCCGCTGCAGGAGCTGGTTGGCCTTCTCGTTGTTCGTGATCTTGAAACCCGCCGAATCCCACTCGATCTTGCTCTGCATGCGCATGGCGACGTTGCCGAGCAGGATGAACTCGGTGAGACGGCCGGCGTAGTCGAAGTTCGACATGGCCTTCGGGCCCCCGCGGATCGCGCGGATCCACTCGGCCGCGTGGCCGGGCGAGCGCGGCAGCGTGGGCTCGGGCTTCTTCATGTCCTTGAACGCCTCCTCGGGCAGGAGCTTCCAATCGTTGCCGTAGTCGTCGGTCGAGTACAGCATGCCCTTGCTGCCGACGATCAGCGAGCCGCTTCCCGACGGCTTGCCCGAGCCGAAGACCTCGGCGGGCGACTTGCCGAGCACCTTGTTGGGCGAATTCTTCATGCGCTCGGCGAAGTGCTTCGGCGACCACTCGTTGCCGTCGTACCAGTACCACGAGATCGGCGGCCGGTCGCCGCTCGCCGGGAACTGGTACGTGACCTTGCCCCACTCGGGGTAGGTCTCGGGGTTGAGGAAGGAGACCTCGGCCTCGACGCTGGTCGGGGCATCGAGCTTGAGCGCCATGTAGGGGAGGTTCATCGTGTGGCAGGCCATGTCGCCGAGGGATCCCGTCCCCCAGTCGAGCCAGCCGCGCCAGTTGAACGGAAGGTAGATGGCGTCGTAGGGACGCTCGGGCGACGGGCCGAGCCAGAGGTTCCAGGACAGCGAGTCCGGCGCCTTGGCGCTGATCTCGCCGCCCTCGAGCTTGCCGTGGAGCGCTTTCTTGACGCCCGAGTGCTTGTTGAAGATCGCGTCCATGCCCTGCGGCCACACGGGGCGGTTCGTCCAGGTGTGGACCTCGCGGACCTCGCCGAGGAGGCCCGCCTGCACTATCTCGACGCCCTCGCGCAGGCGGTTGCCGGCCGTACCCTGGTTGCCCATCTGGGTGGCGAGCTTCTTCTCCGCGGCCAGCTCGCGCAGGACGCGCGCCTCCTTCACCGTGTAGGTAAGGGGCTTCTCGACGTAGACGTGCTTGCCCATCCGCATCGCCATGGCGGCGGCGGGAGCGTGCGTGTGGTCGGGCGTGCCGACCGTCACGGCGTCGATGGTGCCCTCCTCCTTCTCGAGCATCTCCCTGAAGTCGCGATAGTGTGTGCAGCTCTTGAAGGCGTTGTTGTTGTAGACGTCCTTCGCCCGCTCCTCGTGGACATCACAGAGGGCGACGAAGTTCTCGGCCTTGACGACTCCGGCCACATCGTTGACGACGCCGCCGCCGCGGCCCCCGCACCCGATCGACGCGACATAGACGCGGTCGCTCGGCGCGTCGCCCGCCGCCCACGATGTCCTCGCCGCGAACCACGTGCTCATGCCCGCGGCCGCGCCCGACGCAAGGAATTTCCTGCGGCTTGTCTTCGCTTTCATGCATTGTCTCCTTTGCTCTGGCCTCGCCATACAGTGGACGTCACGTTCCGCCGGCGCCGCTGCGCGCGCCGGGCGCCGTCTGTCCGGCG